>JBDTPU010000254.1:0-16954 GCA_039932535.1 Gallionella sp.
CTTTTTCGGTGACCTTTATAAGTTCGAGTGGTGCCTGATTGCGCCGAGCCGCGCTTACCGCTCAAGGTTCTGATTAATGAAACTGCGCGCGTCTCGGTAAGCGCCTGCGGGTCATGGAAGCCATGCATCCGCAGGGCGATTTCCAGCTCTAGGTAGGGCTTGAGGGCTTGCTCAAGCCTTTCCGCTTTTTTTCAAGTTCATCCTGGGCGGCATAGATCGGCTCGACATCGTCATCAGGTAGAGATAGCAGCAGCTCGCCGGTGATTTCTTCTTTGGGAACGCCGCCCAAGCTGACCATTTGCTCGGCAGCTTTGAACACCCGCAGCTTTAGAAACGATGGGCTATCACCAACCTTTTCGATAGCCGCGATCGCATCAGCAATCGTGGCTCCTCTCATCTCAAATTCCTGATGCACGACACCATCGCGCTCGATGCCATAAACCAATTTGCCGTTTACCTTAATCATTTTCGTTCTCCAGTGTTAACGCCTTTTAATACCGAACAGGCGTGATCGACAACAGACTCAAACTTGCCACGCTCTTTTCCAGCTACTCGCATTAGCTCTACCAGTTGGCAAGTGGTGGTGTCGGAGCAGCCAAGACGAACAGCAAGTACTTCGGTGGCGTTATGGGGTTTTCCCAAATTAACGTGAGTTTCCTGTTGTAAATGCATACGCTTGCCCTCTGTAAATATAGGACCGCCTGTGCGGCGCTGTGGCCGTGGGCTGCGGGTTCCCCATGACCGCCATATTGGGGCACATTCCAAGCTATGGCGGACTTCTCGCTTGAGTTGCATTGCCCTGGACCAACCCAAAGGATCTAGCAGGCATAGCCTTTAAGAATGGCATCGAATTTAGATTCTTCTACTTCGGCGGCCTTATAGAGTTTTTCTCCAAGAATCTGATCGGCATGAAAAAGTGATTGAGCCCTGATGTGCGGATCAGCCAATCCTTCGAATTGCGGGGTTCTGAATGTCGGTATGGAAATTGGTGCACTCAGATTGTTTACGATTCCTGCAGCGTCATACTTTTTGATGACTATGTCCAGCCCTGCCAGACGGGTGTACAACACTTTCAGTTGCAGCGCATGGTTAACGTACTGGACAGCAGCCTTTTCGATCTCGCCGACATAGTATCGGCGCGCTATTTCTGCCGACTTGGATTTAAGTGTATTGAGAAACTCCTGTGCTGCCGCCAGTTTGCGCGCAAGTCCAGACACGGTATTCAGCGCGTTCTCTATTTTTGGGGTGGCATTCTTTTCCGCCGCAGCGATCGCCTTTTGATCTTTATAAATTTCAGCATCAAGGTTTTTAAGGGCGTCTTCTGTCTCTTTACCCAGTGCAATATCCGCCATGATGTTGTGCCGCTCATGTTGCCGGTCCACGACACCCGGAATTGTCGCTTTAGCTTCCGCGACTACGTGGTGCTGCGCATCAATTGCGGTTCGAATGCTATCCACCTCAGTCTTAGCCAACGTAATCCGCTGAAAATGTTCATGCACATCTTCAGCGCAGACGGCAACCATGCAGGCGGGCAATTCAATGGTTTGTAATTGCTTGATTTCCTCTTCAAGCTTCTTGTGATGTTCCTCATTCAGCGTGAAGTCGAGTCTCAGTTGCTCCAGCTCCGCAGATAATTCTCGCCTTGCTTCGGCATAGTGCTTTTCGTTTTCAGGCATGCCGCGCAAACGGTCTTGCAAGTTGAATACAGCGGTCTGCAACTGATGTCGCTTCGAGAATATCACGCCGTATTCATTTTCAATATCGGCAACGCGCTCGTTAATTTCGTCCCTGCGTTTAACGAGCGCATCCATTCTGGATAGTGCTACGGACGATGCGTTATCGGGTTGTTGCTTTGTGTTTTGCCCTTTCATGGCTTTTCTCCTGTAAGTTAAAACGGTTGGTTGGTTTGCCGCTGGGCTTCTGCTTTGTCGTTTCAAACACTCGGCGTGCAGCAAAGATGGCGCGGATGTTTCGTTCGGACATGCTGTTTTTCCGTGCCAGTTCACTTACGCTCGCACCTTCTGCGCGATCCGCGAATATCTGCGCGTTACGCTTGGCGCGCTTGAGTGCAACAGCTTGGGGGATATCAAAATGATCCTGCCCGCCCAACACGGAAGCCAGTTTTTGCGCGGCCTCCATGCCCAGCAATTCGGCAAGCGGATGCACAACTTGTATGCGCTTCGGCACATAGAGGCGCGTACCGCCGTACTGATTGGCGATGGTCATAGCAGCATCTTCCCCAATGGCATCGGCAATTTCTGCCAATACGCCCGGATAGCCATGCGCGCTGTCAAAGACGTTAGTGTTTTTGGTGTTGTCGCGCACATTTCCCCCTGAAAGCTGTCAGCCCGAATAATCGGGGAAGGGGGCGGCGTGGTTAAGGCGGAACGAATTCCGGGGGCAGGGTTTCCGCCTGTTGAGAGGGTGACGATTGCGTAGAGAATGAACTTGGCGCGCCGTGTTCCTGCCTACCACCTACCTTTCTATGGGGGCAGTACCGTCAACGGCGCGCTTTCTTGCTTTGCCGGACGTGATGCGCATGTCAACGCAAATTTCATGTTACGTGTTATTCTTTGCTTAGACCGGGTGTGTCGCCCACGGGTAACGGGAGGCTGGCGCAAGCCAGTCGAGAATGCAGGTTCGAGTCCTGCCCCCGGTCTATCTTCACACCACCTATCCGTCTCTCAATTTGAAATCGACGCAGACACCGTTAAACCCGCGTTAAAAACCGCGCAAGCGGGTGCGGTGAGGGGTTTGTGCCACCTGAAAGGCTTAACGACTTAAATCGCGTTTAATTCGGTCTTGATGTTGTGCTTTGACGTTAGTGGTTCTATAGTTCGTATTGGGCGGCTGTCCGCCGATAGGTAATGGCTAACTGCAACAGCAGCGAATTATGTGCGGTTCGAGTCCCGCCGCCGCCCCGCCATAATTGAGTAGAAATCTGCCGGAACCAACCTGGCAAATTTTTAAAGCCGCTGAGCGGCCGCCTTGGCGGGTTTTTTACGTGCACTGTTATAGGTCAACCTGTTTTCCCGTCATTGCGGCCTCCAGCTCATCACCCAAAAGCCAAAGTAAATCGCCCAAGTCGCCGCGCCGCGCTTCCACGGCTACATCATCATTTAACTGATGTGATGCCAAAGCTGCCAAGCCACGCAATGAATTGCGCACTCGGGAAATACGTATTTCTTATTTCATGATTGATTAGTGCACTCATGCTGCAATCCCGTCATGTATATTGACCTGCGCTTCGGAGATTTGGCATATGTTGGCGGCCACAATTGCTATTGCCTCGATGATGTCCGCCGCCACGTTTAAGCGCTGACCTTCAGTGGGCAGAGAGGACTGTTCTTGGATAAGATTGCTGGCAAGCACCAGTGATTCGATGATATTTGCTTTGCTTGAAATTTTGCTGAATTGGTTAGCAATTTCTTGGGGGATAGGTTGAGTCATGGTAATTCTCCTTTGGTTGATTTTGAACTTACACTACACATCAATGCTGACACCGTTAAAGCCCCGTTAAATTCTGTTCAGGCTGGCGAGGTAAGGGGTTGGTGTCGCACGAATGGTTTAATGGCTTAAATCGCGTTTAAATCAGTTTGCCAATCCAGTTGCTGAGCGCTTTAATGACACGTTGCGCGCCATCTGTATCGAGAAAACGCGGGTGTTCAACATGGCCGCGCGATTTCATCCAGTTGATGAATCGTGGATCTTCCAGGCCGTCATAACCAACCCGCTTTACGCTGTCTTCAATCAATCGCCACTGGCCTGGCGTAGGGTGATTAGGCGCTGTGCCACCCGCGCCCTTGGGTTTGCGATTGGATTTTTTATGAATGAAACCCATGCGTTTTAATTCAGCCATGACGGCATCAAAACCTTCCTCAGTTAAATCACGGGAGCTTTTAACGCCAGCTATCCGCATCAACAGTGCGCGGTAGTTTTCATCCGTCATGCCCAAGTCGTGCTTGGCCACCTGAATCAATTTCAACTTGCTGCCGAAAATTTTTCCGCTATTGAATTTTGTTCCGGCGTTGTGTGCTGTCATTCCGCACCTCCCCAGCACCCGGCATTTACCGCGCCGAGTTTGAGGAACCGTTCGTCAAGTTTTTGCGCCCCTGCTGCGCGAACCAGCTTTCTTGCCTCGCGCACGGTCTCGCTAAGGAAGCGCAATCCGCCATCCTGCCTCCCTATCATCATGCAGAATTTGCGCTCTGGCCTGCCTGCCACACCCCACGCCTCCAGCAAGGAATCAATATCTTCTTCGCCAGGGATTTCGACAACAATATGAGCGCCTGCAACGCGAGAAGTAATTTGCGCCAACTTGGCATTTATCAACGCGCTGTATCCTCGGGTATTGCCAACGAAGGCCAGCGCGATGCCGTACTCATCTGGGAAAATCAGAAGCTGCTCCATGATGGATAAGGGGATCAATTGCGCATGATCGAATATCAGCACGCTACCCTGCGGCAAGTTGCGAGTGATGTAGTCGCGCATTTTTTCACCAACATTAGCGTGCCCGCCGTAGCCCGTTGTTGCTTCGACCACAGCTTTAAGCAAGGGAACATATTTCCGGCGTTCTCCATCAACTTGCACATAGCAAACATTGTCATCCATGCGCGCCAGCCATTTGACTGTCTCTGACTTACCCGCACCGGATGCACCGTAAATCAATGCAACCCCTCTGCGCTTATCATTGCCGCGAGGTGTGCGCGCCTGCTCGATTGCTTTAACAATGCGGGCGGCGGTGGGGATCATGATGAAGTCTCCTTCAAGCGCCGCGATTTCATCGTCTATGTCCGTGAGCCAAACAGAAAGCGCCTTTGTAACCTCCGCTTTCCGCAGACCATTGATCCATTCTTTTAGCTCGTTCAGTTTCAGCTTGGCTTCAATCGCGATTGTTCTATCTCGTATGCCAGCTTCCCGCATCGCATCAAGTCTGGCGGCGATGGCATCCTCGCGCATTATTGGTTTAACACTCCGCCGACTTTCTGCCGCTACCAGCCATTTTTCTGCTGTGACAAGCACATCGTTATTGGGTGGCTCGTTAGCCGGTGTTCTAGCTGTGTTCGTATTCATATACAATCAACCTCCTGTTGTGGTTTGTGCCATCTGCCGAGCTGCCGCTTGTTGGATGGTTTATTTTGAGATTCCGCCGCGCGCACGTTGTCTTATGCGCTCGGCGATTTCAATTGATTCCTTCACCTGCATTTTCTTGGCCTCCTTCTTGATTTCATCGTTTACCAAGTCCTCGGCTGACTTGCGCGCTTGCAATGGATCAACACGCCCCCTCACTATTTCCAGCACCTGCGCCGATGGCAAAATCGCTCCGGTTTCTTTGTCCGCCATTTCTGGTAATACCTCATCGGCCAGCGAGTTCAAATAGTCCCGGCTATCGCTGTTGGATAAATCTTGTAACGCTTTGGCTTGCTGTTTCACAGCTTTGGTATAGGCAGCTCTGTTCTTCATGATTACCTTGCCAGCAGCCTTGTCATTGAAGGCGGTTAGCTCTGTCCTTACGGCTTCGCACAAGCGTTTTTCCTTGCGGTAAACATAGACTGGATCACTCAGATTCTGTGGGTTGTAACGGACGTAATATCCTTTCCCCGGCGCAAGCTTTGCTGTGCCTTCGCTCCAGTAGCTGGCTCCCAAAATAGTGAACGTTGCATTCTTGCGAATGGTGATGGCGGCGGCGGAATAGGTGCATAGCCTGAGTTGGGTTGGGCTAATTTTTCTGACTGGCATGCCGGGCATTTTTATTTGCTCGGAATAAACCTGGAGCGGACTTTTTCCATCCATGCCATGCCCTCGATGTGGGGTACGATGGTAGGCGGCAAGTTCTTCTTCAAATATCTGTTCTAACAACTCAACCGGCACGGCCTTGCTTGCATCAAACTCTTCAGGTCTATTCACAGAATTGTTGGCGCAATAAGCACCGCGCAACTCAGGCCGCGTTTCTACCATCTGGGCAAGGGTGCCGAAGTTGCGTTCCACCGGCTTGGTTTGCCCGTGGGCAACGCTTGCCCAATCCACTTCGATACCAAGCATAGGAAAGGTACCTATAATTTCATCTTCCAATACCTTGCCTCGCCGCCGCCAGGGTGTTCCGCCTGTGTGCTCTTTTGCGGCGGTTTCCATTCCGTTGTCTGGCTGGATTTTGCGCGGTATATGTAGCCCAGTAGTTTTGAGGGCATTCAGGAATGCGGCCCGCACCATGTCGGCGTCTAAACTTTTTCCAAGGGCGTACCCCAACAGCAATCGGCTGCGCACTTCCTGAAAGGCATATATCCACAAACGAAATGGCTTGCCTGTTGAGGGGCCATATTTGCCTTTGGTGTCGATCACCATCACGTCCATACGCCGCCCGTCCATCGACCAGATGGTGTGCAATGGAAAGTTATAATCTCGAATTGCCGTGGGCGATTTGACCTTGAGGGTGGTTTCGCCCTCCTTGATAAGTGTCACCACGTCATGAGGAAGTTTGCGAAAATCGTTTTTGGCCGTGTCATAGCTGGGTATAGTTCCCCAGCCTTCTTTTTCAGCTTGGCGCTTGGTGCGACTCCATGCGGTTTTGATCTTGCAGCCGGGAGTTAACGCATTGCGGATAAAGAATGCCCAGGCTTCGTCATGCCATGTCGCTTGCTTGGCGTTTTCTCCAGTCCATTGGCCTACCAACAGCGCTGGCCAGTGCTGCGGATCGTAGCCCTTGATGCGCGCGATCTTGTCGTACAAGGTCGACTTGGAAAGGCCGAATTCTTTTTTGATTTCCTCCAGCGCCACTTTGTAGTGAGTGCCTTCGGCTTTCATGATCTGCCAGGCGTGGCACGCTTCGGTATCTCTATGGGCTTGCTGCTTGAGTTTAACGGTGGCCTTCTCGAAGAACTCCCACAAGACTTTGGCCTCTTCATCGGATAGTTCGCGGAGGTCTACTTCATGCCATCCGCCCGGCGCAATGTGCAAATTTTTTGCCCAGTACTTGGCTTGCGCCAAAGGTGGCAGGCTGGATAGTGGAATGCGCCATGCTCCGGTGGTGTCTTTGTGGGCAGCGGGGTAGCGGGATTCGGCACAATTCGCCCTCACGGCTTGCTCAGAGATACATAGCAAGGATACAGCTTCATTGCTGGTGAGCTTTGGATTAGTCCCTATGCGTTGGACGGCCTTCATTACGCAGCTTTTTCTTGAACGATTTCGCCGTCTTTGATGCCAAGCAATACGGCGGCCTTGTGGCTTTCACCAATGCGGCCACTTAACCTTCCCTTGAGCAAGGAGTGCACAGTGCCTGGTTCAAGCCCGTTGGCGATCGCCCAACTGCGAATACTGATTCCTTTGTTGGCAAAATCTACCAACACATCTTCCCGCGTTTTCAATGGCTTTTGTTCCATATGGCCTCCTGTTAATATGGCATATCGCAAATGCGTACATATATCGCAAATGCGAATCTATATCGCATTTGCGATAGTGTCAAGGGGTGGGCAATGGATGATTTCGGAAAACGCTTAAAAGAAGAACGAGAACGACTAGGTCTAAGCCAAGCTAAATTTGCTGAAGCTTGTGGTGTTGGTAAGACTGCCCAGTACACTTATGAAAAAGGCGATAGGGAGCCATCATATTCATACATGGACACAGCCGAAAAACTCGGCGTTGACGCGCATTATGTGTTCACGGGTACTAGGACAGGCAAGGACTGGGCTTACGCTAGAGCGTACTCAACATTTCTCTATACCATCGAAATGCTTCTTGGCCTCAAGGAAGGTGAGTTGGAGAAACTATGCAAACAACGTGTTGAATTGGACGATAAGGTGGACTGGTTTAAAAATAATGAACCTGCTGAACAATCTGGTAACGTAAATTTTGGCCCTTGGATAGATGGAGTTGCTATCTGGCTTGCCACATCCACCAAGCCAGATAGGTGCCTTGATCTTGATCTGCTCTCCAACGTGTTGGCCGGAATTGAAACTCAAGCAGAAAAAACAGGCATGAAGCTCACCGCTGACAAAAAGGCAAAATCAGCAATAATGCTCTATCGCGCTTTCAAGGCCAGCGGCAAATTTGACCCTAAAATGATCAAAGAGGTGCTGAGTCTCGCTTCATAATCCGTAGTGTCCGATACGGTTTCCATTGCCACAAGGTTGCGCAAGATGAAATAATGGTTGCGTGTGTTGCTATATGGCAACATGTAGTAACAGCGTGGCTTTTGTGGTTGCGCAACCCATAATTCAGAAAAGCAATCCAGGTTGCGCTGGCATGGCTGATTTTACGCAACCTATTCAGCCCAATATTGCCATCTTGCTCGGCCATTCAGCCGTCGAGTTGCGACTTGCCATGCCCAACGAAATATTTGCGAGCTATTTGGCACTACCTGATAGGGTGGCGTTAAACCACAATACAGCGCGGTTTCCCGGCCTGCAAAAATAAACGCGGCGCAGGGTTATTGCAACCAACCCGCCGCCGCGCTCTAATTTTGAATCATCCAATTCATTCCTGAGCAAGGGCTGATCATTCCCATGCCATAATTCCGCCGTTATCTTCCATTTTTTGCGTGAAAAATACTGCTTCTGACTATTTCCAAAGAGCCGTATTCCAAGCCCTCAATCCCTCTATAACCCACGTAATCATGGCTTACCCCACTCATTTACCGTGCTTCCCCGGAATTCCCCTTTTAATCACTCCCCCTCAACATTCAGGATTGAAGCGGAGGAAGGGCGATATTATGGTCGGTGCTGAACTGGTAGTCGTGAAATACATGTTCGGCGGTCAGAATCTGATAACTGCCATCGGCATTGCGATGGGTCGTATCCTTGAGACGATAGGTGTAATGCCCGCAGGTCCAGCAATCAAAGTTGCGCATCTGGGTACACAGACAAGTCTTATCCTTCACCGAAATCTTCTTGGCATCGGGATGCAACGCCACTTCGCGGTTGTAGGCATCAATGTAAGCGCAATGACCATTGGCATCGAGCAAATAACCATATGCTTCACAATTGGGACGGATGCCGTCGCCAATAGCCGGGCAATTTTTCAGCATGCGCATCGGATAACCGGTCGGAGAAATCATGTTGACCTCGATGTCTTGTTCGTCGGCCTTGAAGTATTCCTGCTGGATTTTTGCCGGAATGCCGCATTCTTTGGAAGCAGTAAAACGCGTCGCTACCTGTACGGCACCGCAGCCCATTTCCAGAAATTCAACCGCATCGCTACCGGTAAACACACCGCCAGCAGCAATCACCGGAATATCCAGTTGTTCGGTTTTCAGGTGCGCAACGATCTCTGCCACGATGGTGTGTAAATCATATTCCGCCCAATCCATGCCGAAGCCCAGATGTCCCCCCGCCAGCGGGCCTTCCACCACAATGTAATCGGGCATTCGATTGAGCTTGGCATTTTTGCGTATGAACAACTGCAAGGCGCGCAACGAGGAAACGATGATGCCCAGTTTGGCATCGCGGAAGCGCGGGTTGTCTTCCATCAACGCGAACGAGCCGAGATGCAGCCCGGCGCTTAATGTGATGCCATCAATACCCGCATCCAGCGCGCCACATAGCCGCACACGCAAAGTTTCACGCGGTGCATTCATGGTGAGTTTTTCCATGCAGTTGACGAAGATCATGCCGTCGCCGCGTTTGGCTTCCATCGTCTTGCTGACGTGCAAACGGGTAGACTCAGCCACTTGTTCCAGGTCGAATTTCACGATCGACTTGTCAGTTTTTTCGATGTTGAGCTTGTATTGCTTTTGTTTATCACTGACGAATTTTGTTTTGTAGTGGCGATCTGTAACGGTCGGCAACATCGCATCGGATATATGCCCGATCCCTCCCAGCCGCGCAGCCTCCAGAGCCAATTCCCGGCTGGAAATATCCACGCCCATTCCGCCTATTATTATCGGTACTACCTCGCGCTTGCCAAAGCGCAGGCGAAAATCATCAACTCGTTTCATTACTGCCATCCTCCGACTGTCTCTTTTGTAACAAGGGACAGAAATAAACACTGCACACATACTTTAAGACGCGAAGGATGCCACAAATGGGGTGATACGGAAAGCAAAGCCGACTTTAGAGAATGCAAATAAACCGTCGGAATTGCCCGCGCAGCAAGTCATTTGGTGCGTCCCGCGAGATTTGTAAAGGCAAAGCTACGGACAGCTATAATGATGTCCCGCTGTATTGACGCCTGAAAAATCCTTCTTGATTATTTATTATTATGGCCTATCGTTTTAAACCTCTTCCTATGGCTCTGGCCGCAGTGGGCATGCTTGGCATTGCCCTGGTCACTTTCGGCATGCGCGCAAGCAATGGCGAGAAGCATGCGCCGGTAACAGCAGCCAAATCGGCGCTGACGGTGGTTACTGCAGAGCCGCAAATTAGCAACTTGCCGCTCCAAATCAGCGCCAACGGTAACGTCGCTGCGTGGCAGGAAACCATCATCGGCACCGAGACCAACGGCTTGCGCTTGATCGAAGTGCGTGTCAACGTGGGCGACATCGTCAAACGCGGGCAAGTGCTGGCGTTGTTTACATCCGGCACCATGCAGGCTGATCTGGCGCAAGTTCGTGCTGCGGTCGCTGAGGCCGAGGCCACGCTCGCGGAGGCCACCGCCAATGCAGAGCGGGCACGTAAGCTGCAACCTACCGGCGTGATGAGTGCGCAGCAGATCAGCCAGTATCTTACCGCCGAACGCACCGCGCAGGCGCGGCTGGAAGCGCAACACGCCAATCTTCAAGTGCAACAATTGCGTGTGCAACAAACTCAGGTGCGGGCACCGGATGACGGGGTGATCTCGGCACGCAGCGCCACGGTGGGTGCCGTGTTGGCCGCCGGGCAGGAATTGTTTCGCATGATACGTCAGGGTCGGCTGGAGTGGCGTGCCGAAGTTTCATCCGCAGACCTGGTCTTGTTGAAACCGGGCATGAGTGTGCGCTTAACACCAGCCAACAATACCTCAGCCAACAATGTTTCAATCAAAGGCACCGTACGCAAAATTGCGCCGACGGTTGATGCCCAAACACGCAACGGTTTAGTGTATGTGGATTTGCCGTCGCCGGGCAACATCAAGGCGGGCATGTTTGCGCGCGGCGAATTCGAAATTGGTAACAGTCGCGGGCTGACCTTGCCGCAGAGCGCGGTGCTGCTGCGCGATGGCTTCAGCTATGTGCTGCGCGTCGGCCCCGATGCAAAGGTGACGGAGACCAAGATTGAGGTCGGGCGTCGTGTCGGTGACCGTATCGAGATCACCGGCGGGCTGGATGCGGCAGCGCGCGTGGTCGCTTCAGGCGGCGGTTTTCTGGCGGATGGCGACACGGTGCGGGTAGTGGATGCGGCACAGTCCGGTGTCCGCAACACCACGGCAGCAAAATAAGCCATGAACGTTTCCGCCTGGTCCATACGCAATCCGACTCCGTCGGTTTTGTTATTCATCATGCTCACACTGTTCGGCCTGATGAGTTTCCGCGCGATGAAGATACAAAATTTCCCGGACATTGATCTGCCCACTGTGACGGTCACCGCCTCGCTGCCGGGCGCGTCGCCCGCGCAACTGGAAACCGAAGTCGCGCGCAAGCTGGAAAATTCGATGGCCGCGCTGCAGGGTGTCAAGCATATCTACACCAAAGTGCAGGACGGTACGGCCATTATCACGGCTGAATTCCGGCTGGAAAAACCGACTCAGCAGGCAGTAGATGATGTGCGCGATGCGGTGGCTCGCGTGCGCTCCGACCTGCCCGGCGATCTGCGTGACCCGGTGATTGCCAAGATGGAACTGGCTGGTGCGCCGATACTTACTTACACCGTGGCTTCCAGCCGCATGGACGATGAGGCGTTGAGCTGGTTCGTGGACAATGCGGTAACTAAACTGTTGCTCAGCGTGCGTGGAGTGGGAGCGGTGGCGCGCGTGGGTGGGGTAACGCGCGAGGTGCGGGTGGAAATTGACCCGTCGCGATTGCAGGCACTCAATGCGACGGCGGCCGATATTTCGCGCCAACTGCGCCAGATTCAGCAGGAAGCTTCGGGTGGCCGCACCGATGTGGGTGGTGCCGAGCAATCGGTGCGTACCATTGCCACCGTGCAGTCGGCGGAACAGTTGGCACGCATGGAAATCGTGTTGACCAACGGACGCCATATTCGTCTCGATCAAGTTGCCACGGTCAGCGATACAACTGCCGAACAGCGTTCGGCGGCGCTGCTCAATGGCAAGCCGGTAGTCGGTTTTGAAATCACCCGCACGCGCGGCGCGGGCGAAGTGGATGTAGCCGCCGGTGTCCGCCATGAACTCGAAAAATTGAAGGCCGCGCATCCCGAGATCACGGTCACCGAAGCATTTAATTTTGTGGATCCGGTGCAGGAAAATTATAGCGGCTCAATGTTGCTGCTGTTCGAGGGTGCCGCCCTTGCGGTGCTTGTAGTGTGGCTATTCCTGCGCGACCGGCGCGCTACATTCGTTGCCGCCGTCGCATTGCCGCTGTCTATCATTCCGACATTCTGGGCGATGCATCTGTTCGGCTTTACCATCAACGTGGTGACGCTGCTGTCGCTGTCGCTGGTAGTGGGGATTCTGGTGGACGATGCCATCGTCGAAATCGAAAACATCATGCGCCATTTACGCATGGGCAAAACTCCGTTCCAGGCGGCAATGGAAGCCGCCGACGAGATCGGCCTGGCGGTTATCGCCACTACCTTTACGCTGATTGCGGTGTTTCTGCCGACGGCCTTCATGGCCGGTGTGCCGGGAAAATTTTTCGTGCATTTCGGCTGGACAGCGGCCATCGCGGTATTTTTTTCGCTGGTGGTAGCACGCATGCTCACGCCGATGATGGCGGCCTACGTTCTGCATGTTCCGCAGCGCGAATATCACGAGCCGGGCTGGATGAATATATACATGCGCTGGGTGGCCTGGTGTTTGAAACACCGTGTGCGTACTCTGCTGATCACTGCCGGATTTCTGATCAGTTCGTTGGCGCTGGTACCCTTGTTGCCTACCGGATTCATTCCTCCTGATGATTTGTCGCAGACTCAAGTGACGATCACACTGCCGCCGGGCAGCACTTTTCAACAAACTTATGCGGCGGCGGAACAGGCGCGCGAACTGGTGCAGAAAAATCCATATGTGAAGCTGGTGTACACGGCCATAGGTGGCGGCAATACCGGGGCCGATCCGTTCTCGCATGGCGGTGCGGCGGATATGAGTAAGGCAACGCTTACACTCAATCTGACGCCGCGCGGCGAACGACATGGGGTGCGCAAACAGGCGATCGAGGCGCAGTTGCGCGCGGCAGTTTCCGAATTACCCGGCGCACGCGTCAAGGTGGGTTTCGGTAATGCCAATGAAAAATACGTGTTGGTGCTGGCCGGTGAAGATGGCCGTGTGCTGTCTGAATATGCGCGTCAAGTGGAGCGTGAGTTGCGCACCATTCCCGGCATAGGCAATATTACTTCCAGCTCCAGTCTGGTACGCCCCGAGCTGATCGTGCGGCCCGATTTCGCCCGCGCCGCCGATCTGGGTGTGACCTCTGCGGCGATTGCCGACACGCTGCGCATCGCCACTGCGGGTGACTACAACCAAAGTCTGGCGAAGCTCAATCTGTCGCAACGCCAAGTGCCGGTGGTGGTGAAACTTGCCGCCGACGCGCGCACTGATCCCGGTTTGTTATCGAGTCTGGCTGTGCCCGGCGCGCGCGGGCCGGTGATGCTGGGCAATGTGGCCACACTGTCCATCGAAAGCGGACCCGCCGAAATTGACCGTTATGACCGGTTGCGCAATATCAATTTCGAAATCGAATTGAACCAACAGCCACTCGGCGCGGTAGAGAAGCAGGTGCTCGCGCTGCCCAGCCTGAGCAATTTGCCGCCGGGTGTGATTCAGACCAGCGTGGGTGATGCCGAGGCGATGGCGGATTTATTTTCAAGCTTTGGCCTGGCGATGCTCACCGGTGTGCTGTGTATCTACATCGTGCTGGTGCTGTTGTTCAAGGATTTTGTGCAGCCGGTGACAATATTGGCTGCGCTGGTGCTGTCGATTCCCGGCGCGTTTCTGGCGCTGTTTATCACGCACACGGCGATCTCGATGCCGTCCATGATCGGCTTGATCATGCTGATGGGCATCGCCACCAAAAATTCCATTCTATTGGTCGAATACGCCATCATGGCGCGGCGCGACCGCGGCCTGGTGCGCACCGAAGCACTGCTGGATGCCTGCCACAAGCGCGCCCGTCCGATCATCATGACCACCATCGCGATGGGCGCTGGCATGCTCCCAATCGCGCTCGGCATTGGTGTGGATTCGAGCTTCCGCGCGCCGATGGCCATCGTGGTCATTGGCGGTTTGATTACTTCCACCTTCCTGAGCTTGCTGGTGATCCCTGTGCTATTCACTTATGTTGATGACGTGGTGCAGCGGCTGTTGCGGCTGCTTAAACATGGCGCTCATCCCACCACGGCTGCGAGCGCACCTGATTCAAAGTGATTTCACGCATGTCGAATCCATCAGAAAGAAACAACGCCAGCCTGATTGCCCGCAGCCTGGAGGCAGTGTGGCATCCGTGTTCGCAGATGAAACAGTATGAACATTTCCCGCCGCTGCCGATTGCGCGCGGCGCGGGTGTGTGGCTGTATGATTTTGGCGGCAAGCGTTATCTGGACGCGATCAGTTCCTGGTGGGTGAATTTATTTGGCCATTGCAATCCACGTATCAATGCCGCATTGCGCGAGCAACTGGAAACGCTGGAGCATGTGATGCTGGCGGGATTTACCCACGAGCCGGTGGTGCAGCTTTCCGAGCGGTTGCGCGAACTTGCACCGCGAGGGCTGGGGCATTGTTTCTATGCTTCGGATGGCGCGTCGGCAACGGAGATCGCATTGAAAATGAGCGCGCATTACTGGCGCAACAGAGGCAAGCCGGACAAGGCTCAATTCATCAGCCTGGAAAATGGCTATCACGGCGAAACGCTGGGCGCGTTGTCGGTAACGGATGTCGCGTTGTTCCGCAGCGCTTATGGCGCGCTGATTCGGCAACAGGCTACCGTGCCCAGTCCGGACTGGCGCAAGGCCGCCGCAGGGGAAAGCGCCGAGGCTTACGCGCTGCGCTGTGCGGATGCGCTGGAACAACATTTGCAGCAGCATCACGCGCAACTCGCGGCATTCATCATCGAGCCGCTGGTGCAAGGCGCGGCGGGAATGGCGATGTACCATCCGGTTTATTTGCAGCGCGCGCGGCAGCTGTGCACCGCATATGAGGTGCATTTGATCGCGGATGAGATCGCCGTCGGCATGGGCCGAACCGGCACGATGTTCGCGTGTGAGCAAGCCCCCGCGGTCTCGTTACAAGGGAAAGAAGGAATTGCTCCGGATTTTTTATGTTTGTCGAAAGGTATTACCGGCGGCTATTTGCCGCTCTCGGTAGTAATGACACGCGACGAAATTTATCAGGCATTTTACGGCGACGAGATGAGCAGGGGGTTTTTGCATTCACACTCTTATACCGGCAATCCCCTTGCATGCCGCGCAGCGCTCGCCACGCTGGATATTTTCGCGCAGGATAATGTGCTCGCGGTTAATCATGACAAGGCAGCCTATTTGAATAAAATCGCCCAGCCGCTATCCGAGCATCGCTCGGTTAAAAACTGGCGCAACACCGGCATGATCTGGGCATTTGAAGTGGAAACGCCACACCGCGATTTTGCCCGGCAATGCTTCGCGCTCGCGCTGGAAAATGAGTTACTGCTGCGTCCCATCGGTAACACAATATATTTCATGCCGCCCTATATAATCGGCGAAGCAGAAATGGATTTGCTGGTAAATCGTACTTTGCATATCGTCAACCAACTGAGTTAAATGTAATGCGAAATTTTTTCATCGGATTATTTTGCTTCACCTTGTTCCCCGGCAATGTGTTTGCCGCTCCTTTGCCGGAGCCGGTCAAGGCAGCGCTCAAGCGCGCGCATATTCCGCTGTCCAGTGTGGCGGTCGTGGTGCAGGGAGAATATGAAGATGCCCCCATCATCAGCTTGAATGCCAGGCAGCCGATGAATCCGGCCTCCACGATGAAATTGCTCACCACCTTCGCCGCTCTCGAAACATTGGGCCCGGCGTATCGCTGGAAGACCGAAGCATACTTGGACGGCAAGCTGGAGAACGGCGTACTGCAAGGCGATCTGGTGTTCAAGGGCTATGGCGATCCGAAGCTGACCGTCGAGCAATTCTGGATGTGGGTGCGCGAAATACGCCAGCGCGGGCTGCGCGAAATACACGGGGATATTGTGCTGGACCACAGTTTTTTTGAAGCTGTCCTCAATGATCCGGCGGAATTCGATAATGATCCGACGCGCGCTTATAACGTCGGCACCAGCGCGCTGCTGCTTAACTTTAATGCGCTGCATCTGCACCTGATTCCGGATGGACATAACACGATTGCGCTGATGGAGCCGGATCTTGGCGGCTACAAATTGATTAATCACATCACCACTTCGGCAAAGCTTAATTGTAATGGTGAAGACGCCTACACGGCGCGTCTTGAGGGACACACCATCCTGCTGGAAGGGAGTATTCCCATTGCTTGCGGCGAGACAGACAATTATTTTTCGTTACTGCCGCAAGATGAATATTTTTTCGCAGTATTCAGCGCCTTATGGCAAGAGCTCGGCGGCACGCTGCAAGGAAAGCTGCGTACAGGAATGGCGCCTGCAGGCCAAACTCCATTTGCCAAATATCTTTCGCCGCCCTTATCGGAAGTAATACGCGACATCAACAAATTCAGTAACAACACCATGGCGCGGCAATTGTTTCTTACACTGGGGACGGCAGCCACGGCAAGAGATGCGGAACATGTTTCGCAAAGCGCGGTAGGACTATTGCCTGCGGATAATAAAGGCAGCCTTGATGATTTTTCAAGTCCGCAAGTCCTGGGTGAAACATCTCCAGATACTGGACAGAAAGACGAGGATAGTGCGGCTGTGGAACTATCCACGCCCTTGCCG
>JBDTPU010000255.1:0-13814 GCA_039932535.1 Gallionella sp.
CGCCCAAATAGCTAACATATTTTCCACTGACAATGCCGACAACCTGGGAAGTCGTGGGTGTAGCCGTCGTAGCAACAACATCAAAAGTAGCGTTCGATGTATATAACTCGGTCAACGGAGTCTTCAATCCGTCCATCAGGGTGAATCCTTCCGCAGCCTGTGCACGTGCGGTGTAATCGCCGTAGGCAGGAATCGCCACCGCAGCCAGAATACCGATAATCGCAACCACGATCATAAGTTCGATCAGGGTAAAACCTTTTTGAATGTTTTTCATATTAAAGCTCTCCTATTGAGTTTAAACACACAATGTCATGTGTTGGTTAAACAAGAGCAATAGCCATGCCAAGTCTCAAGATATTGTATTTATAGCATATTTAAAAACGGCTATCCTGCCATCACGCTTCTTGCTTCCATACTCCGTCACCCGACTGACGGCTTTGGGCAGTAAAACACTGCTATTAAGAACCCAGGCTAACACCTCGAATCTTGCTCAAATCCACGTCGTCTATTTGCTCGGGCGCAAGAAATTGTTTGGCATATTCGAGGTAAACTTTTTCGCGAATGAACACATCGAATAAATCGGGATCAATATGTCCGTTCAATTTTAGTTTACCAAGAATGGTCAGGGATTCAGTAAGCGTTTTGCCTTTTTTGTAAGGTCTGTCCTTGGCGGTGAGCGCCTCAAAAATATCGGCTATGCCCATCACTCTGGCCTGTATTGACATCTGTTCGCGCGTCAGCCCGCGCGGATAACCTTTGCCGTCCATACGTTCGTGGTGTCCGCCCGCATATTCCGGGACGTTTTTGAGATGTCGTGGCCAAGGCAACGATTCCAGCATTTTGATGGTGATATCAATGTGGCGGTTGATGATTTCGCGTTCCGCCACCGTTAATGTGCCGGCACGGATGGTCAAATTTTCGACCTCTTCTTCAGTCAGAAAATTACTCACCTTCCCTTCATTATTGCGCCATTGATAAGTAGCTATCTGGCGGACACGTTCCTGCTCGGCAGGGGACATTGCTTCACTGCCCACATTACAGTGCCTTAAAAATTCACGGTCATCATCCAGTTGACGTATCCGTTCTGCATATTCGGCACGGGTAGTTGCCTGTTCCCCTGTTTTGGGCATTCTGAAAAACCCCCGCAAGGGGGACACCGATGGGTGCCCGGCAGCTTCGCCGCCACCCTTTCGCAGCATCGCAATTTCAGCATCGCGCTTGAGCACTTCGAAACGGGTGTCCAGCAAATTGATTCGGTCAAACAGGGTATGCAGCTTGGTCGCCTTATCCACCACATGCACCGGGGTGGTGATTTTGCCGCAATCATGCAGCAGACCGGCAATTTTTAGCTCGCGTCGATCTTTGTCGGTCATCATGAAATCTTTGAACTCACCTTCGCTAGTGCGGTTGACGGCTTCGGCCAGCATCATGGTAAGCGCCGGGACGCGCGCGCAATGACCCCCGGTATAGGGCGATTTATCATCAATTGCGGTATTGATCAGTTGAATGAAGGCTTCGAATAATTGTTCCAATTGATCGATCAGATGGCGGTTGGTAACTGCAATGGCTGCTTGGGAAGCGAGTGACTCCAGTAGCTGTTGGTCATCGCTTGAAAAGGGAATGATCGCTCCGCTTTGCTGGTCTTGAGCATTGATTAATTGCAATACTCCGATGACTTCATTCTCATGGTTACGCATCGGTACGGTCAGAAACGATTGGGAACGATAACCGGTTTTGGCATCAAATTTTTTGGTACCGGAAAAATCGTAACCCTCCGCCATGTAAGCATCAGGAATATTCACCGTCTCACCGCTGAGCGCTGAGTGGTTCACCACCATGGCGTAATTGGGATTTCCTGCATTGTCGTAAAGCTGAATCGGATAAAAGGTAATCGGTACGTCGCTGGTTCCGCCCATTGCCATATTTAGTGTGTTGTTGCGCAAAATCTCAAAGCGCAATATCCGCTGCTCATGTTCATGCAGATAGAGTGTCCCTGCGTCGGCGTGCGTAAGGCGCATTGCCGCTACCAGAATGGTTTCCAGCAGACTGTTTAGATTACGCTGCTGGGACAGGGCGATGCCGATCTCATTGAGGTCTTTGAGGCGGCGCAGAAAGTTATCGGAAGAATGCATCTGATTATTTGATACACACTGCACGTACTTGATGCATATCAGTGACTCCCTGCAACACTTTTTCCATGCCATCCTGTTTGAGGGTATGCATGCCATCTTCCAGGCATATGGACAATAATTCGGCGACCCGCGCATGTTCCTGAATGGCTTTTTTGACGGCATCGGTGCCGATCAGCAATTCATGCAAGCCCACCCGACCCCGGTAGCCCGTACCGGAACATTTTTCACAGCCCACGGGAGTACAAAGCGTGAACTGTCCTTTTTCGTCGGCAAATAGCTTGACCCATTCGGCATATAAAGCTTTGGTGGCAGCAACCGGGTCTTTTTTCCAGGTCGCTGTATTCATCAACTCGCCGCTATATTCGGCGAGCATCAATTTCATTTCTTCAGACGTTGCGATATGCGCTTTCTTGCAATCGCCGCACAGACGCTTCCCCAGGCGCTGCGCCAGAATTCCCAGCAGTGCATCGGAAAAATTAAACGGATCCATCCCCATATCCAGCAAACGGTTGATGGATTCCGGTGCGCTGTTGGTATGCAGGGTGGCGAATACCAGGTGACCGGTCAGCGAGGCTTCGATGCCGATGGAAACTGTTTCCTTGTCGCGCATTTCACCGACCATAATCACATCCGGGTCGGCACGCAGAAAAGCACGCATGATGGTGGGGAAATCCAGCCCGGCTTTTTTGTTGATCTGCACTTGGCGCAGACCCTTCTGAGTAATTTCAACCGGATCTTCGACGGTCCAGATTTTGGTGTCAGGTTTGTTGATGTACTTGAGGATGGAGTGCAACGTGGTGGTTTTACCGGAACCGGTTGGGCCGCACACGAAGAATAAACCGTAGGGCTTACTGACGGTAGTCTGGATCAAATCGTTGTTGCGAGCCGAGAAGCCCATTTTATCCAGCGGCAGCGGCTCACCCGACGCCAGAATACGCATGACTATGTCTTCTACGCCGCCTTGCGAGGGAATAGTGGCCACCCGCAACTCGATATCCAGCGGACCGAATTTCTTGAACTTGATCTTGCCGTCCTGCGGCTTGCGCTTCTCGGAAATATCCAGGTCGCACATGATCTTGATGCGCGTCACCAGTGCGTTGCGGTAGGTGGAAGGCACTTCAATGTAGTTCATCAATGAACCATCTTTGCGCACCCGAATCTGCGTCTTGGCTTTGCCCGGTCCCGGCTCGACATGAATGTCCGACGCACCCATCCGGTATGCGTCCACGATGACCTTGTTGACCAGCTTGACCAATTCGTTATCGGCGGCGGCACTGACGTCCTCCTGGCTGACCCCGGAGATTTCTTCTTCTTCTCCACCCATGCTGGTCAATAAATCATCCATGGATGATTCATCTACGACCATGCCACCACTTCCATCTGAAACAGCGCCACCACCATAGAACAAATTCAGAGTTTGCTTGAATTCGCGTTGCGAGCAAACCAGGTATTTCAGGCGGCTTCTGGAAAAAATATTATTGACCACTCGCGATGCCTGAATCCGTTCCGGATCCGTGGTCAGAATCATCAATCCCTCCTGGGTTTCCTCGATTGGAATCCAGTGACTGCTTTCCACATACTCGCGCCTGAGGTTTTTCAACAGCTCGGTAGGTTTGAGGCGATCCCCCCGATAGGCCTCATAAGGTACACCAAAAAAACTGGACAGTGCTTTGCCCAAAGCAGCGACGCTGACCTGAAACTCATCCAGCAACACCTCCTCGATGTCGATCCCCTTGCGCCGTGCAGTGCGCGTGGCCAGTTCAAATTCCGCCGCAGAAAGTACCGCATCCGCCACCAGATAGTCATATTTATTTTTGGTCGTGCTGCTTTGCTGACGCAGGTGCTGGCGCAACGCCACCGCCATGGTCTGCGCCAGTTCCTGCACGCCTTCTTCGATTAATGCCGCGAAAGGTACACCGGCCTTGTTATTAATGACCTGGATGATGCCCACCAGATCGCCACTGCTTGCATCTAAAATCGGCGCGACCAGCATTTGCTTGGTACGGTAGCCGGTGCGTTTGTCTACTTCCTGCAAAAATCGCAATTGCGTGCTGTATTGCGCTAACTCTTTTTCATCATAGACATCCTTGATGTTAAGCAATTTTTTATGCATTGCCGCATAGCCGGCAAGACTGTGCTCGGCGATGGGCAATTTGAGATCCTTGAAAGAATTGAGTCCGGTTTTAACTTTGGAAACAAGTGAGATATTGTCTTCTCCCACAATATAGATAGTCAGCCGATCCGCATTAAACAGCACGCAGATATCCTTGCTGACTTCCAGCATGATTTCATCAACGTTACCCGTAGCGTGTATCCTGTTATTAACGTGGTTAAGATTCTTGGTGAACTCGAGCCGGAGGCTCATCTCCCCAATATTGTTTGCTGCACTTTTAACCATTACTGTACTCATTTCATCTCCCATCTCATTAGTTGTGCTGACTCAGTATCACCTTGGCAATATCGAGGCACCGGATGTATGACGCATCATCTAAAAATCGAATTCTTGATTGTTCAATAACATCTTCGGGCACACCCCACGCACACAATCTGCTATCTCCTGCATGGTCAATTCCATTTCGCTGGGTTTAAGATGTGTGATGAATACTTCTGCCTTGCGCTTAAATTTGAGCAATTCTTCCGCGAGCATAGTGGGGCACAGATGTTTGGAAAGTGCCGCTAAATCTTTTTCGCTGTTGGCAAACGCTGTCTCGATGATAAGGTAACGCAAGTTCTCAATTTTGTTGACGCATTTCCATAACGCATCATTTGTCGTGGTATCCCCGCTGAATACCAGACTCGCCTTGCCGCTGTCCAGGTGATAGCCAACCGCAGGCACCACATGGTTAGCGGGGATCGCAGTTATTTTACGTCCATTCAAGTTGACAGTCTCGCCCAGCTCCATCGCCTGATAGCGCAGATAAGGTTGCTGGGCATTGGGAATCTGGCTGAAATCTGGCCATATTTTCCAATTGAAAATATGTTGCTTGAGAATGTCCAGCGTCTCCGCGCTTGCATAAACCGTCAACGGACCATCGCGCATGAACCCTACGGTGTCCAGCATGAATGGAATACAGGCAATATGGTCAAGGTGGGAGTGAGTCAGGAAAACATGATCAATCATGGTGAGTTCAGAGAGGCTGAGTTCGCCCACGCCGGTTCCGGCATCAATTAATACGTCATGATCAAGCTGGAACGAAGTGGTATGCAGATTCCCACCGATTCCACCACTGCATCCCAATACTCTGAGTTTCATCTTGTCGTTTACCCTGAAATTTTATGGGAAATTTTATTATCGCTTACTTCTTACTTCGCATGGAACATAAACACGCCATCCCAATCCCTATCCGGCGGATTTTTGCGGAAATACATAACCCGCTCCACGTAGATTTTATATAGTGCAGTCGCTGGCGAAATGCGCTGCAAATTCATCAATTGCAATTCTGCCTGATCCCAATCCTGCCTGCGATACAGGCGCCGCACTTCATGGAATAACTTGACTTCGTCCTGAAGTGATTTGCTCGCCTCGCTGAGCAATGCGATGGGTTGGTAAATCGCCACGGGCTTATCTTTACCTTTTACCCTCACGTGGTCAAGTTCACGATATAAAAAGTCCGTCACCAGGTTGCGGGTCTTCTCGCCGACGATGATGTTTACTCCATATTGCTTGGTGATTCCTTCCAGACGTGAGGCCAGGTTCACCTCATCGCCCATCACTGTGTATGCCACTCGCAATTCTGAACCCATATTACCCACACTTATTCTTCCTGTATTAATCCCCACTCCCACCTGAATTTCCGGCCAACCGCGTGCCCGAAAATGTGGCTGCAATGTTTGTAAAGTCGAGAGCATCTCAATGCCCGCCAACAGGGCGTTACGGGCATGATCCTTATCCTGCAGCGGAGCCCCCCAGAATGCCATGATGCAATCGCCCATATACTTATCTATTGTGCCGCGATGTTTATAGATAACACGCGACAGGGGAGTCAAAAACTCATTCATCAACAAGGATAACTCTTTGGGATCCAGACTTTCCGAAATAGTGGTGAAACCGCGCACGTCCGAAAACAGAATGGTCATTTCGCGGCTTTCGCCTTCCATGGAAACACTTTCGGGATGTTTCGCCATTTCCTCAACCAGCTCGCTCGGCACATACTGCCCGAACAGGCCGGTAATCAGCCGCTTGGTACGTGATTCGACGAAATATCCGTAGGACATATTCATGGCAAATAACAGCGCTATCATTACCAGACTATTCGCCATGGGCATTAATATATTCCCATATTGCCAGGCAACCAGACTCAGCCCTGCTGTAGTAACGAGTGTAAGAACCGAGGCGAGGATTGCTTTAGCCGGGGTGAGTAACGGCAACAAAAAGCTCGACGCAATGCCGATCAACAATAACCAAACCACTTCCGCGCCCAACATATATGCAGGTCGCTCTTTCAGATTTTGATCGAGAATACCGGAAATCATATTGGCGTGAACTTCCACTCCCGGGTAAACCTTCGCTACCGGAGTGGAGCGCATGTCCAGTAAGCCCGGTGCGGTTGTGCCTACCAGAATAATCTTGTCTTTCAGCTGTGCCGGATCCACACGGTCGTGCAGCACATCCGTTATCGAAACATACGGAAAACTTCCCGGTCCGCCACGGTACGGCACAAAAGTAGCCACTTCACTGTCAACCGGGATTTTTAATTTCCCTTCGGGCGCATCCAGTTCCAGCCACTCCAAATCCGCATACCCATCAGTCTTGACGTCGGCATAACCGGCTAATAATTCAGTGGAACCCAGCAAAGCGCGAACCATTGCCAGTGACAGGGATTCATAATATGCGCCATCATATTCCACGAGCATCGGCACGCGACGTACCCGACCATCAAAGTCCACCAAGGGATTGAAATGCCCCGCGCTGGCCGCAGCTTGTTGCAACTCGGGAAGATTGGCGCCGTAACCATTCCAGGTGGTAAATTCAACCAAGTGCCCCTTGAAAAAATCAGATGGAAAGGTCGGCTCAGGCAACATCCCAGACGCATGCTGGTCTTTTTGATTAGTCAAATAATACCCCAGCACCACATTGCGATCTTTGATCTTGCCGGCAAACAAATTATCGTATTCAAGTTGTGGCTGTATCTGGCTGAGCGTAGCTTGAAATGACCGATCGTCTTTGAGTTGATTTTGCCCGAGCTTCTGCAATACCTTCAGCCCCGAACTCTCATCCTTCTCGGCAAAGACAATATCAAAGCCCACTACCGCGACGTGATACTTATCGAACAATTTATCCATCAACAGGGCTAATCGGTCGCGCCCCCAGGGCCAGCGCCCCTCTTCCTTGAGACTTTTTTCGTCTATATCTACAATCACAATGCGATCATCCCGCGTGCGCGGCATGGTCAAGCGCAATCGATAATCGTAAATAAAAGAAGAGAGTTGCTCGACAGAATCCAGCCTATAAAAACCGGCGGCGCTGCCTACAAAAAACCCCACGATCAGCAGCCCCAGCACGATCAGGATGGCATTTTTTTTCACTCTACTACGCGGCAGCGGATGGAAGCAATAACAACCAGGCAGAACAGGCTTTGTTCACCAGCGCATCGCTGGCTATTTCTGCTATTCACCGCTACCCCTTGAAATAAAATTCCATCTTGACCCCGGCCAACTCAATCACATCATGTTCATTCAGTTGCCGAGCCTGGTTAGTCAATGTCTGGCCGTTCACCAACGGAAAACTTTCTCCTTCCACATGAGTGATGAAAAAACCCTGCGGACGACGGGTCAGCACAGCTACCTGCATGCCAGGCTTGCCTAAAGTGGTGAGATTTTTTACCAACTCCAGTTCCTTGCCTGCATTCGGGCCGGTCAAAACTTGCACCACAGCAATCTGTTTTGAACCCCCCGCCTGCGGAGCCGTCGCAGCTGACTGGGGCGATTGTGGCGGTTTTGCGGGCGCAGGCGCGGCAGCAATCGGCCGTTGCGGGTCGAACTTGCCCGTCCTTTCTACCGCTTCTTCCGGTACGGGTTTACCCCCCACTGGGGTTTGCATTCCCGCCGGTTTATTCACACTTGGAGCTGGCGCCCCCTGCCCGGAGGTTCGCAATATCATGGTTCTTTCAAAATCAGCAGGACTGGTCTGGGTGAGTTGGTCGTTAATATATTTCAGCTTGTATTTGCCGATTTCGATTACATCGTTATTTTGCAGGAAGTGTTTTTTAGTAGGCTTCCCATTCACTTCCAGCCCATTGGTGCTATCCATATCCTCGAGGAAAGAATCATGCAGGATGGTAACAATCGCAGCATGCTCACCGCTCACCGCCAGGTTGTCGATGGCGATGTCATTGTGCGCCTTGCGACCGATAGTCATGCGCTCCTTGTTAAGGGGATATTCCTTGATTACCGCCCCATCCATACTGAGTATCAATTTTGCAGCCATAGTCGTATCCTCGTACTAATTATTTCTCAAACCAACTGCGCAGCTTTGTCAGCCAACCGCGCGGTGCGGCAAATTTGCCCTTTATTTTTACCAGTATCACAGAAACATTATCTCGACCGCCATTATCATTCGCCATCTGTATTAACTGACTCGCCGCCAGCGGTAAATTATTCTGCAACCCATACAGCGTAGACTCAATATCTTCATCCTCCACCATGTCATTTAAACCGTCTGAACACAGCAGATAAATATCCCCGACCAGCACATTGTGCAGATGGATTTCCGTTTTTACATCGGCGTCAATCCCGACCGCGCGCGTCACCAGATTTTTGTTCTTGGAGAAACGTGCATCGGCTACGCTGATCATTCCCCTGTCAATTTGCTCCTGTAACAGCGAATGATCCCGGGTAATCGCTTCCAGCACTTCGCCGCGCAATCGGTACATGCGCGAATCGCCCACATGCCCCACCGCCACGCGATTATCATAAAACAGTCCAGAGACAATAGTCGTCCCCATCCCGGCATACTGCGGTTGACTTTGCGCCGCATGAAAAATAGAAGCATTGGCTTTTTGAATGTTGCCACGCAACAATGACACGCCCAACTCCTCGCCGTCTTTCTCTACGCGCTCTATGGGGCTGGCGTTCAACAAACGCTGGCTGACTTCTGTGATCACCACCGAAACAGCAATACCGCTCGCCACCTCGCCCGCATTGTACCCTCCCATTCCATCGGCCAGCACCACCAATCCACAAGCTGGCTCGCACGCCACACTATCCTCATTATGCGAGCGCACCATGCCGGGATGGGTTTGGCTGAATATTTCCAATGCTGCTGCGAGCTTCATGTACCCTCCCCCTATTATTTATGCTTTGGTATTTATATGCTTGCGGCACACTGACGCAATGCTTCGGCCATTTCAGCGCCATTGGCATAGCGCTCCTCTACCTGCTTAGCCAATGACCGGCTAATGATCGCCACTAAACAGGCTGGCAAATCCGGCCTGACGCTCAGAATATCGGTATGCGGTTCATTGGCAATCCGGAACATTAATTGCGCCATTGATTCGCCGTCGAATGGAAGCTTACCACAGGCCATTTGGTACAAAGTTACACCCAGTGAAAACAGGTCGGATGCCCCCTCGATCTTCCGCCCGGCCAGTTGCTCCGGGGACATGAAAGAGGGCGTGCCCAATACCATACCGGTTTTGGTTTTGCTCGTGTCGATGATACGTGCAATGCCGAAATCGGCCACCTTGGGCATATCTGTGTCTGGGTCATACATGATATTGGCCGGCTTGATGTCGCGATGGACCACGTTCTGTTTGTGCGCATAATCCAGCGCATCGGCAACGCGCGCAATGATATTCATCACCTGGGGTAGAGGCAGCAAATTATCCGGCTTGGTAAAGGGTGCCAAGTCCCGGCCTTTAAGAAATTCCATCGCAATGTAAGCAAGATCATGCTCCTCCCCCGCATCGTACATGGTAACGATATGCGGATGATTCAGCCGACCCGCGGTTTCGGCTTCGCGAAAGAAACGGGCTTTCGCTTCTTCCAGTTCATCGTCCTCAAACTCTTGTGCCAGCGCCATCGTTTTGATCGCCACGATACGGCCGATTTTAGGATCTTTGCCGAGATACACTACCCCCATCGACCCTTTGCCGAGCTCCCGCTCTATTTCATAACGTCCCAGCATCGGCTTGGACATGCTTGCCTTGTCCAGCACCAACGTGCTGGCGTTGCTCTTGGTGGAGCCGCCGAGCATCACTGTTTCCGACATTGCCTTGGACTGCGCCAGGCGCGCATCCAGATCGCGGAACCTAGGGTTATATGCCGCCATGTGTTTGAATACTGACTCCGCCTTGTTGAACTGGCGTTTGCGCTCAAAATCCAGCCCCAAGTTATACAGCACCTCCATCAGGCTATCATCCACCTGCACCTTGCGGAACTTGTCGAAAGCGATATCCAGTTGCCCCTGCCCCTGGAAGGCCAAGCCGAGCATACGATTGCTTTCGGCGGATTCGGCATCGGATTTCTGCTTACCCTTCTCGGTCATCAAAAAGCGTTTGGTCGTCAGCAGCAAATGACCCACCAGCAACATCGCGGCAGGCATCATCAGTTGCAACCACATCGCCTGCGTGGTCATTAATATGAAATGTGCCGCCAGTAATAAAATGAATAACGCGCCGGTGACTACTGCACCGAAGGCGGCATTCAGGCGCGGCAACACCAGAATCAGATATAACGCAATCAGCACAAACACAGCCAGCTGTGCCCATGCCGCCCAGCTGGGGGTAATAAAAAAATCACCTTTGAGGATGCTCGACAACGAATGCGCCAAAGTCAATACCGGGGTCATACCGGATGAAATAGGGGTCACCTGCAATGAGCCGATACCAGCTGCCGATGCGCCGATCAGCACAATCTTGTCGCGATATTTTTCCGCCGGAATTTTTCCGGTCAGTACATCATAGAAAGAATCCACCGGAAAGGCCGCACGGCCATCTTTATCTTTGTAAAAATAAGTATGCATGCGCAATGCGGGGTCGGTGGCGATATTCTGATTACCCAGCTGCACGCCTTTGCCCAGAGTGATGTGGATGTCCTGAGGCTCGAGATTGAGACTCCGTGCTGCCAACATCAGTGACAGCGATGGATAGTATTGATTGTAATAGCTGACCACCAGCGGTTCAGTACGAATCGCACCATCCACATCCGGAAAACTATTCAGGTGTCCGAGCGCCGATGCCTTACTACCCAATGCCGGAATCGGCGACAACACCGTTATGGATGGCAACGGGGACTCGCCTGAACTGCCTGTCACATTGACAAGATTATTGCGCGACACATAGTCAGGCAATTCCTGATCGGGCTTGCCTTGCGGTTCGCCCAGCTCAAAGAACATCGCCAGCAGAACATTGTTCGCATTTGCGATACTGACACTGAGTTTCTGATCGTTATCGAGATTTTGCGCCGCCTCTTGCAGCAAGGCGCTGAGCTGCGCCAATTCAGCCTTGTGTACCGGATCGGCACTATCTTTGAGTTTTGAATTGACGAGCAATGCGGCAATTTTTTCAATGTAGCCCAGCCCTGCATCAAGCTGAGGCTCGAAGAAAAATGCGGTGTAGCCAATTACCTTGGCATGCCCGGCTGCCAGAATATCCAGCATCTGCGCGTGTATCGCGCGCGGCCACGGCCAGCGTCCCAAGTTGGCAATACTTTGCTCATCAATCGCAATCACCGCGATCTTGTCGCTCGGCGTCCGCGAGGAGGCCAGCACGCCCAAGTCATAAGCCTTGCGCTCCAGACTCTGCATCAGTTCGGTATTCGCGCTCAGAAAAAATGCCAAGGCGACCAATAATCCTACCAACCAGTCCTTCTGCAAAAACCACTTATTCATGCTGTCCCCTGAAGCCTGTTGTCGCGTGTCTGGCGTCACGTGCCGTTGAGCCTGATGTATGAGGCCGGACAAATTACTGGCGCGAGTTATGGCGCGGATATTAATATACTTCGCAACAACGCACCACAATCCTTTAGATATATTAAGAATAATCTAAAATAAGTAGCCGAGAAACCCAAGGAAGTCGTTTTTCTATTTAATCAGCAACACTGGACAGCTTGCCAGATGCAACACCTTGTTCACTACCGACCCCAGCAACAATGATTGCAAACCGCCCTGTCCCTGCCTACCCATCACAATCTGATCCACACCCTCCTCATTGGCGTATTGCACAATCACTTCAGCCGGGGTGCCGATGCTGATGTGATATTGGTAAGGCAGCGCGGCGGCCTCCAGCGCAACGCGCGCGGACTGCAGCGCTGCCATACCCTGCTCGCGGTAGTAATCATTAATGGTCTGCTGATTGATGAATAGCTTGACGTTGCCCGTCGCCACGTTCCACTGCACGTGCAGTAACAGCAGTTGCGGCGACTCCTTCAGTGCAGGGACATTTTTGATCACGTAGTCGACTGCACGCTGTGCGTTGGCCGAACCATCAACCGGAATCAATATTTTCATTTTTTCCCTTTATGATTTATTCTTCGATACGACAGTCACTTTTTGCGAGTCGGGCGATTTGTCGTCCCTCCCTGCTAAAACTGATTCATCTACCAGATTGATGACCTTACTTTCCACCGCCTTGCGCATCGCCCACCATCTGCCGACTGCCAATACCAGCAGCGCGCATAGTACGGGTATCAGCCAGTGCAAATAATGCTGCGCTTCCACTAGCGAACTGAACAAAGTTTCGCTGACCAGCATTTCACCCGCGACGTAACCCAGCAGCGCACCACCGGCATAAATAATAAAAGGAAAGCGGTCGATCATCTTCAACACCAACTGGCTGCTCCATGCGATCAGCGGAATACTGATCAGCAGACCAAATATCAGCAACGGCACATTACCCTTGGCCGCAGCCGCCACACCGAGCACGTTATCCAGGCTCATCACCAAATCGGCAATGATGATGGTTTTGACCGCGCCGATCAGACGCGTATCGGCTTTAATACTGTCCGCGTTGTGCTCGTCTTCGGGCAAGATCAGCTTGATGCCGATCCAGATCAGCAACAGCGCACCCACCAGTTTCAGATAAGGCAGAGACAACAGGTTCACTGCAAAAAAAGTCAGCACAATGCGTAAAACTATCGCGCCTATTACACCAAACAGAATTCCTTTTTTGCGCTGCTCCAATGGCAAGTTGCGGCAAGCCAGCGCGATCACCACCGCGTTATCACCGCTGAGCAACACATCAATCATGATGATCTTGAACACATCGACCCAGAATTGGGAAGTGGAGAACATTTCCAGCATCAATAACCTTTCAAAACTTTTTGCATCACACGCCCCATCTCCGCCGGATTGCGCGTGATGTGTATGCCGCATTCTTCCATCACCGCCAGCTTGTCTTCGGCGCCGCCCTGCCCCCCGGAAATAATTGCACCGGCGTGTCCCATGCGCTTGCCGGGCGGCGCAGTAATGCCCGCAATGAAACCGACCACCGGCTTTTTCATATTATTCTTGATCCAGCGCGCGCACTCCTCTTCATCGCTGCCGCCGATCTCGCCGACCATGATCACCGCATCGGTTCCCGGATCATCGTTGAATAATTTCATCACATCGAGATGCTTCAGGCCGTTGATCGGATCGCCACCGATGCCGACACAGGACGATTGTCCGAGACCCAGCGCGGTCAGCTGCCCGACCGCCTCATAAGTCAGCGTACCGGAGCGCGACACTACACCGATACGTCCCTT
>JBDTPU010000256.1:0-3493 GCA_039932535.1 Gallionella sp.
ATCGCTGCCAGCGGAGAGCAGGCCAGCGGAGAACTTTGGGCGGCGAGTTGCGCCAGTGCCAGCGCGTCGGACGAGCCGATCAGCTGCGTGTAGCGCGGACGGGAATGAGGGGATGAGAGCAGCATGGGCAACGCGCCTGGTGTTCTTTCTAAATTGCAGTGTTATAAAGGCGCGCGGATTATAGGGGATGGATGGAATTTTTCGATACTGCCTGGCAGAGAGATATTATTCAGGGCTTCAGAATACCGCGCTTCTTCCGGATTCGGCAGGGATCATTTTCTCCAGCGGGTAATGTTCATAAAATATATTATTTTTACCGCTCTTTTTGACCTGATACATCAGCGCGTCGGCCAGCTTGATGGCTTCATCAAAATTAGACGGCGGCAAATCGAAAGAGATGACGCCGATACTGAACCCAACCGGCCAGTTGTTTTTTTGCATGGCTTGGGCAAGATTTATTCTGAGTTTGTTGAACGCAGATTTTGCGCCTGACTCGCTGGTTTCGGGCAGCGCGATGGCAAATTCATCCCCGCCCAAACGACATACCACGTCGGTTTTGCGCATGGAATTCAGAAATACTTCGCCTACGGTTTGCAGCACTCTGTCTCCTGTGCTATGCCCGAACTCGTCATTCACTTTCTTGAAATCATCCATGTCTATGTAGGCAAGGCTGGTCGGCCTGCCGTGGCGCGCGCCTAGCTCGAACATTTTTTCCGCAGCTTCGGCGAAACCGCGTCCATTCATTACCCCAGTCAGGCTATCTGTTCGCGACAGATTTTTTTCATTGTTCAATTGATATTTGAATCGAGTAAGAAAGAGAGCAGTGATTAAAAACAATACCAGTCGCACGCCGGTATTCCAATACGGGATCAATGCATGGCTATAAAGATGTGCGGCAAATACGGTATCGACCAAGTACCAGATGAATGCGCAAAGGACAGCGAAAAAAATGCCTTGGTGATAACCGCCATACCACGTCACCAGCGCAATGGGAATCAGGAAGAACGTCGCAGTGGTTATTTCATATCCCAGCAGATAGGCCGCTACTGCAATAACAATGACCAATAAAAATGCAGCCGCGCTGATCTCATAGGCTGAGCGGCGTCGTAGCGCGACATCAATGGGGCGGAAGGATAGGTTCATGGTTTCTACTATCAAGGATCGCCTATTCTAACAGGGACAAGAATGCGTGGCACCTGCTTGATATATTCCATTACAATCTCGCCCCATGACTGAATTCCACGCTTTGGTTCCAGCCGCCGGTTTGGGTGCGCGCATGGGTGACTCAATGCCCAAGCAGTATTTGCCGCTGGCCGGGCAGCCAATGATCGCGCATGCGCTCAATACGCTGTGTGCCAGCCCGGGAATCACCACGGTGTTCGTGGTGCTGGCTCTCGATGACACGCTATTTCACCGTTACGACTGGTCGCGTTTTGGCGACAAATTACAGCCTTTGTTTTGCGGCGGGGAGAGGCGGACGGATACGGTGCTGAACGGCTTGCTGGCTTCCGAAATTGAGGCGGATGACTGGGTGCTGGTGCACGACGCGGCGCGTCCCTGTCTGACACAAGGCCAACTGGCCAAGCTGATTGCGGAATTACGCGATGATGCGGTGGGCGGCCTGCTCGCCGTGCCTATGGCGGATACGCTGAAGCGCGCGGATGACCATGACCGCATCCTGCGCACCGAAAGCCGCGAGCGATTGTGGCAGGCGCAAACGCCGCAGATGTTTCGCGCCGGACTGCTGGCGCGCGCGTTGCAACAGCGCGGCAGTTTTACCGACGACGCGTCGGCGGTCGAGGCACTGGGCTTGCAGCCTAAACTCGTGTTGAGCGAACCGACTAATTTTAAAGTGACCTATCCGCAGGATTTGCTGCTCGCGGAATTATTGCTGACTCAAGGAAAATGAACATGCGTATCGGCCAGGGTTTTGATGTGCATCAATTGGTGGAAGGCCGAAAACTCATTATCGGCGGGGTGGAAATACCGCATGAGAAAGGTTTGCTCGGGCATTCCGATGCAGACGTGTTACTGCATGCGATCTGCGATGCGCTGCTCGGTGCGGCGGCGCTGGGCGACATCGGGCGGCATTTCGCCGACAGCGATGCAAAATATAAAAACATCGACAGCCGCATCCTGTTGCGCGAAGTATTGCATCTGGTTCGTGAACAAGGTTTTCGCGTCGGCAATGTGGACGCCACCATCATCGCGCAGGCACCGAAAATGGCGCCGCATATCGCACACATGGTGGCGAACATCGCTGCCGATCTGCGCGTGGAAAAAAGTGCCATTAATGTAAAGGCGACCACTACCGAAAAGTTGGGATTTACCGGTCGCGGCGAAGGGATTGCCGCGCAGGCGGTGGTGTTGCTGCTCGCTGAATGAGTCCGAAAAAATACATGTCCACGAAAAGCACGAAAGACACGAAAAAACAATGGTTGGAATTGGTCGACTGGCTTTCCGGTTGCATACACTGGCTTGTCTTGTTCGTGATTTTTGTGTTTTTCGTGGACAAAAGATTCTCCAATGAACATCCTTGCGATTGAAACATCCACCGAGTATTGCTCGGTTGCGCTGTGGCGGGACGGCACCGTCATTGAGCGCTGCGAGTTGGCCGGTCAAAAACATTCTGAAGTGTTGATCGAAATGCTGAACGAATTGTTGTGCGCAGCCGAAGTGAAACTCGCACAGCTTAATGGTATCGCTTTCGGTATGGGGCCGGGTTCATTCACCGGGGTGCGCATCGCGTGTGCTGTGACGCAGGGTCTGGCATTCGGCGCGAATCTTCCGGTGGTCGGCGTGTGCACCTTGCAGGCGTTGGCCGAAACAGCTAGCCAGCCGCGCGTGATCGCCGCGCTGGATGCGCGCATGGGGGAGATTTATCACGCGGTGTATGAAAAGCACAATAATATCTGGACGACGGTAAGTGAACCGTGTTTGTGTAAACCGGAACAGGCACCGACAGTGACGGGCGAAAACTGGTTCGGTGCAGGCAGCGGTTTCGCCGCGCATGGTGCAGCTTTGCAGGCAAGATATGCAGGGCAGTTACGTGTCGTGGATGGCACGCTCATCCCGCATGCCGCGGCGATAGCCGCACTCGGCGCAGCGCAATTCAAACTCGGGCGTGGTGTGGATGCGGCAGAAGCGTTGCCGCTTTATTTGCGCGACAAGGTGGCTTTAAAAACCAGTGAAAGAAAAAAAGGCTGATGCGCGCCATGACTCGGGCCGATGTGGATGCGGTGCTGGGCATCGAGCTGGCGGTGCAAGCTTATCCGTGGACGCGCGGTAATTTTATTGACGCACTGGATCATGAGTATGTGTGTCGTGTGGATGAACGGCAGAATGAGATTCGCAGCTATGCAGTGTTGATGCCGGTGCTGGACGAGGCGGAGCTGCTGAACATCGGCGTGGCAGCAAAGCAGCAACGCAAAGGATGGGGGCGTGCAATGTTGTGCGAAATGCTGAAGCTCGCGCGCGAAAAAAATATGCGCCG
>JBDTPU010000257.1:0-2031 GCA_039932535.1 Gallionella sp.
CATGACCAGAAACTCACCTCCAAGCGCGAGATCGTGGTGGAAACACGCAGCGGATTGATCCGCCCGCGCCTCGAACAGGACGGGCGCGTGACGGTCAATATGGGAGCGCCAATTTTTGAACCCTCACGAATTCCATTCACGGGCGGCAGCGGTGCCATTAACGAACCGCTGGAAGTTGCCGGTGACATCGTGGATATCAGCGCGCTGGCTATGGGCAATCCGCATGCCGTGCAAGTAGTGGCGGATATCGAACGGGCTGCGGTGGAAAAACTGGGGCCGCTGATCGAGCATCACCCTCGTTTTCCCAAACGCGTCAATGCCGGTTTCATGCAGGTGATGGATCGCCATTCTATCCGCCTGCGCGTATATGAACGCGGTGCGGGAGAAACCCTGTCGTGCGGTACCGGCGCTTGTGCCGCCGTCGTGGCCGGCATTCGGCGCGGATTACTTGACAGCCCAGTGAGCGCAGCCACACGCGGTGGCGTGTTGACCATCGCGTGGGCGGGCGATGGTCAGCCGGTGCTGATGACCGGCCCGGCGATGACGGTATTTACCGGCGAAATTAATTTATAGGGGAGTACGAATGAGAGCAGAAGAAGTAGTGCAATATTTGCAGAACAACCCGCAGTTTTTTGAGGAGCATGTCGACACGCTGACGCAAATCAATCTGCCGCATCCGCATGGCGGACGCACCATTTCGTTGAGCGAACGGCAGCTGCTTGCCTTGCGCGAAAAGAACAAGGAGCTGGAAAAAAAGCTGCGCGAAATGATTTCGTTCGCACACGATAATGATGCGCTGCAACACAAAGTGCACGAATTCGTCGTTGCGCTATTTGCAGCGCGCGAGCTGGCCACGCTACAGGAAATGATCCCGCATTTATTGCGCGATATTTTTGCCATACCGCACGCTGCATTGCGTCTGTGGCAGACCCATCCACCGAGCGCGGAAGTGTTGTCTTTTGCGGACGCCCAAGCGCAACCGGTTTGCCTGCATCATGCCGCTCACGATACCGCGACATGGTTTGGCGAACCTGCCGCGCAGTTGCATTCTTACGCTTATCTACCGCTGCATGCGGGCAGTGACACCATCGGGCTGCTGATACTCGCGAGCGAAGACAAGCAACGCTTCTACCCGGAAATGGGCACGGTGTTTTTGCAGCGCATCGCCGAAGCGGTTGAAAGTGCGCTGCACCCGTACCTCGATCATTAAATGACTGATGCCGCCACACCTGTCCCCACCCCAGTCTTGGGTACCCTCAAAGGGCATAACCAGAAATATTTGCAAGGTTATCTGGCTTGGCTGCATAACGAAAAACGCTATTCCGAACTGACCGCAGAAAATTACGCGCGCGACCTCAAGCATCTGTTCGAACTGGCCGCCGATACGCCGCTGGCCACGCTCAAGATTCATCACATCCGCCGCTACATCGCACAGCTTCACAGCAAAGGGCTGGGCGGCCGTTCGCTGGCGCGTCTGCTGTCAGCATGGCGCGGCTTCTTTACTTATCTGATGCGCGATCACGGCTTGACCGACAATCCCTGCGTCGGACTGCGCGCACCCAAGTCGCCAAAAAATTTACCGCAAGCCTTGTCGCCCGACGAGGCGACACGCATGGTCGATCTGCCGACAAACACCACTGAAGCGATACGCGACAAGGCGATATTCGAATTATTTTATTCCTCCGGCCTGCGTCTGGCAGAACTGGTGAATCTCGACCCGGAGCAACTTGACTTGAGTACTTGCGAAGTGCGCGTCACCGGCAAAGGCAACAAGACACGCATCGTGCCGCTCGGCCAGTTTGCCATCACCGCGCTGAAAGCCTGGCTGGTAGTGCGCGAGCAACTGGCCAAGACGAATGAAACTGCGCTGTTCGTCGGATCACGCGGGCAGCGCATCTCGCCGCGTGTAGTGCAGCTGCGCATGAAGCAATGGGGCATCAAACAGGGCATCACCAGCAACGTGCATCCGCATCTGTTGCGCCACTCGTTCGCCACCCACGTGTTGCAATCTTCCGGTGATCTGCGCGCCGT
>JBDTPU010000258.1:0-3338 GCA_039932535.1 Gallionella sp.
GTGGTTTGGCCGCGCTTTTTAAATCCAGCACCAGACGCACCACGCCGCGCTTGAAACGCCCCACGCGCACGCTCTTGATGTAGGGATCGTCATTGCCAATCAGTTTGGGCAAGTTGTTCAGGGCACTGCCAAATTCAACTTGCTCCAGGTCGATGACCAGCCGTTCCGGTTTGTTCAACTTGAACATATTGTGGCGGATAGCGTGTTTCGATTCGAGCGTCAGGCGCGTGTAATCCTGTGCCGGCCAGACCCGCGCCGAATGGATGACGGTGGTGGCGTGCCCTTGAGGTAGCCAGAAAATAAAAAATAATGTAACGAGTTTTATAACTGCGTTAAACATTCTCGTCCAGTTGAGGTGTGACCTTTGATCTCGACATTGCGTCCCTGCGGCAAAATTTCAAACATGATCTCCATATCGGCCGGCGGAATCAAACCCAATGCTTTTTCCGGCCATTCGATCAGAAATATATTACGCCCATCGAACTCATCGCGAAATCCCGCTGCTTCCCATTCTTCCTCATCGCGCAAACGATACAGATCAAAGTGACGAAATTCTAACCCGGCGATATGGTAAGGCTCAACCAGCGTATAGGTTGGGCTTTTTACGCGGTCGGTGTAACCCAGCGCATTCAGCACACCGCGCACCAGCGTGGTTTTGCCCGCGCCCAGATCGCCGTGCAAATAAATCACCATGCCCGGTTTGAGCCACGCCGCAATGCGTTGCGCCAGCGCGGCAGTCGCGCTTTCATCGGCCAGGAATAAAGGGAGATTCACGAAGTGAACGTTCGTCCGGCTGCGCCCCCCTCGCTCCGCTCTCCCCGCTTGCGGGGGGAGTTAGGGTGGGGGATAGGCATGGCAGGTTCCATTATAGGGAGTGGCATCTTTGTCATGCCTGCATGCTGATTCGGCTATCATCGTGGTTATGCAAAACGGAAATCCTCATCTGGTAAATTACACCGCGCTTGCCGCACAGATACGCACATGGGCGCATGAGCTGGGCTTCCAGGCCGTGGGCATCAGCGACACCGATCTGTCCGCGGCGGAACGCGGCCTGCTCGAATGGCTGTCTCTGGGCTGGCACGGCGCGCTGGATTATATGGCAAATCACGGCACCAAACGCAGCCGCCCTGCAGAGTTGTTGCCCGGCACCTTGCGCGTGATCTCGCTGCGCATGAATTATCTGCCGCCCAGAGCGCGCGACAGCTGGCAAGTGCTGGCAGAGGACGAACGCGCTTTTATTTCGCGCTATGCGCTGGGGCGCGATTATCACAAGGTGCTGCGTAATCGTCTGGCGAAACTGGCCGATAAAATTCGCGGCGCGGTGGCGGAATTCAACGGGCGTGTCTTCACCGACAGCGCACCGGTAATGGAAGTGGAACTGGCGCGCAAAGCCGGCCTGGGCTGGCGCGGCAAACATACTTTGCTGCTGAATCGCGAACACGGCTCGTGGTTTTTTCTCGGTGAGATTTATCTGAACCTGCCATTGCCGGTCGATACACCGCAACAAGAGCATTGCGGAACCTGCACGCGCTGCATCGATGTGTGCCCGACGCAGGCAATCATTGCGCCGTACCGGCTGGATGCACGCCGCTGCATTTCCTATCTCACCATCGAACTCAAAAGCAGCATCCCGGTCGAGCTGCGCCCGCTGATCGGCAATCGCATTTACGGCTGCGACGACTGCCAGCTGGTGTGCCCGTGGAATGGCTTTGCGCAAATTACGGTCGAGCCGGATTTCGCGGTACGGCACGGGCTGGATGATAAGTCGCTGGTGGAGTTGTTCGCGTGGGATGAAACGGAATTCAAGAACAAGCTTGCGGGGAGTGCTATCTATCGCATCGGCCACGAGCAATGGCTGCGCAATATTGCCGTGGCATTGGGTAATGCGACCAGGAGTGACGCAGTGATAAGCGCATTGAAGTTTCGCGCCGAGCATCCGTCCGCGCTGGTGCGCGAGCATATTGCATGGGCGTTGGCGCGGCACGCTGTTTAATGAAAGCAGAGCGTTTGATACGCCCCCTGATTTTGCTGCTCAAATGAGCGAGTGATTATTGCCCCAGCTTGGCTGCAATCTCGCGCTCCGCTGTCGCCCAATGTTCATCGGAGCGTCCATGAAAGCCATGCTGCTCAGCAATGAAATAAGCCGCCGTCTCCACCATACGATAGCGCTCTGAAGGGGTAGGTTTTACTGCAATTTGAGTGGTTGCCGGGGTTGCGTTACTGGTGGCAGCTTTAGAGCCTGGAATTTGCGTATGGGGTGTTTTTTTCTTGATAGACGTTCCCGCTTTCTTCACTGCGGGCACCCTGGTTTTTTTCGGCTTGGCCATCGTAGCCGCAGTCTTTTTTATTGCAGGCTTTTTCACCCCCGGTTTTTTTGCGGTTTTTGTTATCGGAGTCTTGCTCTTGACCGCACTGCCAGCTTTTTTTGGAACCAGTTTTTTTGTTGCGGGCTTTACCTTTTTTTCAGCCATAAAAATTACCTCGCTCTTCCGGGATTATGGGGGTAGAATTCTGCCCCAAAGTTTGCGCTGATTTGCGGAGGGGCTTTCGGCGCTTATTAACACCCGACTTTTTGGCATAATAGCGATACTCTTTATATCCGGTCAACCCGGTTAAAGGTTAATATCCAAAACACAGCAAATTTTCAGCACCTTGACATTAGCGATGATAGATCGAGCTAATGTCTGCTTTGGAAATATGGGAGCTATTGAGTTATGTGGTGACGGTAGTTGGCCTGCCCATGGCAATTTCCGTATTCATCTTCGAGCAACGCAAGGAGCGCGACAATGAGGAAGAGGCGGTCTATCAACTGCTTTCCGATAATTATCAAGAGTTCCTCAAGATCGCCCTCGATCATCCCGATCTTCGCTTGTTTGCCAGCGAAGAAACCCCCGCACTTTCCATTGAACAACACGAACGCATGTTCATCATCTTCAGCATGCTGATCTCTTTGTTCGAGCGCGCCTATCTGCTTCTCTATGAAGATAACATGAAAGAAAAGCAGTTAAGACGCTGGCGTTCGTGGGAAGACTACATGGGCGAATGGTGCAATCGCGCGGATTTTCGCGGATCGTTGCCGGCCTTGTTGCGCGGAGAAGATCCCGAGTTCGCTCACTATATTCAAACCCTGGCAGCCACGACCCCGGTTGCGTAGAACCAAGAGAAGGAGCAGGCATGCTGACTATACTGGTAATTAATTCCAAGGGTGGTTCCGGCAAAACCACATTAACCACTAATCTTGCGAGTTATTATGCCAGTAAAAAAACCCGAACCACGATCATGGATTATGATCCGCAAGGTTCGAGCATGCAGTGGCTGCTGGCGCGGCCTCCCCAGGC
>JBDTPU010000259.1:0-1823 GCA_039932535.1 Gallionella sp.
CGATGCGCAGCATGTAGGCATGAATCTGCATATACAGTCCGTTCTGCAAACGCAGTATGCGGAATTCATCTTCGCTCAGCTCACCCGACAAACGACGGCGCACCTGGTCGCGAAACTGCGCGACGCGTTCGGCGGTAATCTGGTGATCGAATTGATCGTAACGGTACATTTAGTCTTCTCCGGCTTTTTCTTCTGTTTTTTCCGGGGCAGTGTAGCTTTTGGACACCGGCAATAGCAACGCGGCGGCCAGCGGAAATTTTGCGCCATACAGCAGGATGTGTTCCACATCGGCATCTTCATCATGACGCAATGCCGCGCCGATGTAGGCGTGTTCACCGCTCTGGCCGACCACTACACCGATGCGTCCGCCGCAGCCGTTGAACCAGCTGACGTGTTTTGGTTTGTTGGGTTTATTGGTACTCAATTTTTTCTTTCTTATTTATAAAACGCCATTTTAAGACCAATGATCAGCAGCAGGGTTGCCAGAATCCGCCGCAGGATTTTTTCCGGCACTCTGGCGCTCAAATGACTGCCGATATAAATTCCCGGCAACGAGCCCAGCAGTAAACTGCCCAATAGCGCCAAATCCACCGCGCCCAAAGCCAGATGCCCCATGCCGGCCAACGCGGTCAGCGGTACAGCATGAACGATATCCGTGCCAACCAGTTTGACCGGCGCGTGACGCGGATATAAAAACAGCAACGCCACCATCCCCAACGCCCCGGCGCCAACCGAAGAAATCGTCACCATGATTCCCACCAGCGCGCCGGTGATTATAGTCGCGGCGGACAAATGGTCATGATGCAACTCGAACACCGCGCCATCCTCGCGGCGCCCCCATTGCCTGATTTTATCCTTCAACAGCAACGCTGCGGCAGTCAACAGCAGCGCCACGCTCAACACACTGGTCACCAAACCGCGCAACGTCTTCTCATCGAGCGCCAGAAATTTAAGCAGCGCGATGGTCAGCACTGCAGCGGGCAAACTGCCCATACTGAGCAGCCCCATTATTTTCCAATCCACCGTGCCGCGCCGTCCATGCACCCAGCCGCCCAAGGTCTTGGTCAGCGAGGCATACAGCAAATCGGTGCCGACCGCGATGGCCGGGGAAACACCGAACAACAGCACCAGCAATGGCGTCATCAACGACCCGCCGCCGACGCCGGTAACGCCGACGATCAGCCCAACCAGAAAGCCGGATAATGTGTACATGCCATTCATTGCGCTAATACCGCGTTAAATTCAAGGAACGCATTTTAGGCCTGACAACCTTATATCCCTAAATACTTTTATGTTAATATGTTATAACTAATTACTATATTGAAATAGTCATGAATTTACAACAATTGCGCTTTTTTAATGAGATCGTCCGCCAAGGACTAAAGATTTCAGACGCCGCCAGCGCGTTGTATACCTCGCAACCCGGCATCAGCAAGCAGATCAAGCTGCTGGAACAGGAGCTGGGTATCGAAATCTTCGTGCGCAATGGCAAACGCATCGCGGCTATCACCGAGCCGGGCAAGGCCGTACTGGCCATCGCCCAGCGCATGTTGCACGATGCTGAAAATCTCAAACAAGTCGCCGAGGAATTCCACTCGCAGCACAGCGGCCATCTGACCATTGCTACCACGCATACGCAAGCACGCTATGCGTTGCCGCCTACCGTCAAACAATTCATCAAGCGCTATCCTGACGTGAAGCTGGGTCTGCACCAGGGCAACCCGACGCAGATCGCCGAACAAGTGTTGAGCGGCGAAGCCGACATCGGCATCGCCACCGAAAGCCTGGCGCTGTATGACGACCTCGTCACCCTGCCCTGCTAC
>JBDTPU010000260.1:0-4335 GCA_039932535.1 Gallionella sp.
CCATGCGCATAACCTTCTGCCGCACTGCCCACTAACACCAGACTCGGGGTGCGTTCCTTCAGTAACGCGACGATTTTGTCGATCTGCTCAGCCGACACACCGGTATCCTTGCTGACGCGCGCCTTGTCATAGTCTTTCACTGCCGCAGCAATATCACCCTGCAATTTTACCCTTTGGGTGCCCAGCGCATTGATGATGCCCAAGGCCAGGATTCCTTCCGTCCCGGGACGCACCACCAGCCAGCGATCCGCATTGGCACCGGTCAGTGTCATCTTGGATTCGATTTGCACCAGCACACCGCGCTGACCATTCACGCCCTTGCGGAATTGCGCATACTGCTGCGAGAAATGCACCGGAGAAACCCATGCGCCCAGAAAGTCCGCGCCGAACGACAACACCACCTTGGCCTTGTTGATATTGAAGCGCGGCATTTCCACGCCATAGGATTTTTTGTTGGCGGCACGCACAACAGCAGGGCCGATCGCTTCATACACGAAATGATTTTTGCAACCGAAACTGTCCAGATAATTGCCCAGCAATGCCTTGAGGTGACCGCTCATACCGCCGGTCAAGAACGCAATCTCTTCGCCGCTCACGCCGTTCATTTTCTCGGCGATCAGCGCATAGGCTTTTTCCCAAGTGATGGCTTCGCCCTGATCACCGTTGCGCAACAAAGGCTGGCGCACACGATCCGGATTGTAGTGATGCTGCACCCCTGCCTGACCCAGGCCACAGGTCTTGCCGCGATTGATTGCCGAAGCTGGATTGCCTTCCACCTTGAGCACGCGCCCTTCGCGTATGCGTCCGGTGATACTGCAACCCGCATCGCACTGCGCGCAGGTCGAATTGAAATACACGCTGATGCTGGGGATCATGTAGTCGTTCGTTTCCACATACGAAACGACCGTTTCCTTGCCATCCTCGACTGAACCGTTGCCGCAGCCGCTCAATGTAACCGCCGCTCCGCCCCAACCCAGCACCTTCAGAAAATCACGCCGATCAAAACCACTGTTCATCATCAACCTCTCTGACTATTTATTCTTTGGCTATTTATTCTTTGGCTATTTATGGCATACCGAACAGTCGTTCGGGCCTTTGGCTTTAATGATGCCCGATGCATCAAGCAACGGCTTACGCATGCCGTACCAATACGCCTGATCGCCGATTGGCGTACCTCCCTCGGCAGAGACCGGGTGTTCTTTTTCATGGCAACTCACACACCAGCCCATTGAGAGCAACTTGCTGCGGCGCGCCACTTTCATTTCTTTCACATTGCCATGGCAATAGCCGCACACTTCCTGTACCGGGCGATTTAACTGAAAGACAAAACGTTTGATATGGCGCTCGTGACTGAAACGCACGAAGTCCGGAAGATCATGCACCTTCTTCCAGGGTATGGCTTTTTTGGCATCCCAGTATTCGAATAATTTTTTTATGCGCGGCGTTTCGCGCACCGACTCGATACTCTGATGGCAGCCTATGCATTTTTGTATGGGCGGAATACCCGATACCAGGCTGCGCCTGGCATAGGTATGGCAGTACATGCAGTTGATTTCCATCCCGCCCTTGTCGGCATCGCCGGCATGGCGAAAGTGGGGGAACTCGATCGGCTGCTCGATCGCCGGACCTGAGTCATCCTCGGTCGTCAGAGCGGGTGGAGGGGCATCGGCTGCGTAACTCGCCGCAGCAAATAATCCCAAAAGCAAAACGGATAAACGTAAAAAACGGTGCATCGTAAGCGCTCCCCCAGCAAACAAGATCGCACGCCAACTGAGTGTGGGCATGACAGAACAGGTAAATCGGATTTATTTATTGGTGCGTTGTATCGCGATAGTAATTACTATTGCCTTTATTTTTTTCCGCCCGAATGAGCACGGCGCGACTACACGGGGGCGAATAATGTCTAGTCTGAAAAATAAAGTCAACACTGAATATTGAAACTTACCCCCGACATTGCAAAAAAAGTTATATGCCGCGTAGAATTACAGTAATTGCTTATATACATTTTTAATATAAAAGTTATTTAGGGTCAGATGCCATGAATGAGGAACAAGCCGTACTGGAATTTTTTGCACAAGCGGAAAATTTGCCCTTGGGTCTTTCCGTCGCGGAACAAATAGATCAGCTGCGCGAGCAGATGAATAATCGCCTCTGGCGGGACTTGCTGCTACGCCTTGATGCATTAATCAAAGAACATAAACTGGCCTGGCAGGTCGAGCCTACCGAAGACAAGAACGCACCGGACAGCCTGGTCGGACTGCACTGTGCGTTGATTAAAGAGCAGCCGATTTATTTGCGGCCCATGCTGGAACAGCAATATCTCGGCGGCGTATGGCGAATTTATTTCGGCTTGATGTGGAGCGCCGCACCTTCGCCCGATCAACTGGCTTTGGCTGCTGTTACCCGCTTGAAAAAGTCGCTACAGAAAGCGGGTTTCAAAAACAACGAAAGTTTTCTTGCCTGGCAGTGGACGATATTTCATCCGCGCCGCAAAGATTTTTTACTGCGCTATGCACAACAACCTGAAAAATTATTGGCGGATATCGAAGATATTTTTAAACCGCTGCTGACAGAACACAGCGAATCTATCGAGCAAGCCAATGCGGCATTAAAAAGTGCGCCGCATAGTTTGACTGCTTCATTGAATCAGTTACGCGATGAGCTGATCGATCAAGGAAGCACTGAATAAATCCGCTCGTGGTGATAACCAACGATTTGGCTGCGGTATTTTGCAGCATAGTCGGATGGCTAGTAGTCTCATCATTTGTTTCTTCAGTGTTTCCCGTTCGCACCCTTGATACACCGCTGATACACCGCGCTGTGCGCGGCACCTTAAACCGGATTATCCTGATCAAAAAAGCGATGCTCCAGACCGAATTTTTCGGCCAGATGTTTTCCCAGTGCCTGGATACCGAAGCGTTCGGTAGCATGATGTCCGGCGGCGATGAAGGCCACGCCGGTTTCGTTGGCGAGATGAAAATTCTGCTCGGAAATTTCTCCGGTAATGTAGGCATCCACGCCTTGTGCAATCGCCGCTTCGAAATAACCTTGCGCCGCGCCGCTGCACCACGCCACTTTGTGTATGTCCTTGTTAGCATCGCCGATGACTTGCGGCGTGCGCTGCAAACGATGAGTGATATGTTCAGTAAATTTTGTCAGCGTCTGCGGCTGGGCCAGCGCGCCCAGCCATGCGATATTTTGTTCGCCGAATCTGCCCTGCTCGACCAGCCCAAGCAACTTGCCGAGCTGTGCGTTGTTGCCCAGTTCGGCGTGTGCATCGAGCGGTAAATGATAGGCCAGCAAACTGACGTCGTTGCGCAACAATTGCGCGATGCGTTTTTTTCTGATGCCGACAATAACGGCCTCTTCGTTACGCCAAAAATATCCGTGATGTACCAGGATCGCGTCCGCGCCCCACGCAATCGCTGCCTCGAGCACTTGCTGCGATGCCGTCACGCCGGTAGCGATACGCCGCACTTGCCCGCGGCCCTCCACCTGCACACCATTCGGGCAGTAATCTTTGAACAGATTGGTTTGCAGCAGGCTTGCGTTATAATCGCGCAATTCGTCAAGCAGCATAATATTCCTTCAACAATTAATTCATCGAATTCATCTTACCATGCGTAAACACTGGCTTCTATTTTCGCAAACCGTCACCATCGCGCTGGCGCTGCTGTTTATTATCCATACCCTCAAGCCGGAGTTGTTGCCAAACGCGGCTCGCAGCGGGGTGGTCACCCTGTATGAAAATACCCCATTGGGCAGCGGCGACAAACCCCAGGCTATGGGCTTGAGTATGGCCGCAAAAAAAGCCATGCCTGCCGTGGTGAATATTTTTACCAGCACTATCATCAAGTCACCCGTTAATCCCTTCATGGATGATCCGCGCTTCAAATTTTTCTTCGGCGACCCCGGAGAGGTTGAGCCGCAAACCAGCTCCAGTCTTGGCTCTGGCGTGATCGTCAGTCCCGGCGGTTACATTCTGACCAACCAGCACGTGGTGGAAGCCGCCGATCAGATCGAGGTTGCGCTGTCCGATGGCCGCAAGGCCAAGGCGCATGTCATCGGCTCCGATCCGGAAACCGATCTGGCGGTAATTAAAATCGATTTGCTCGGCAATCTTCCCGCCATCACTTTTGGTCATCCGGAACAAGCGCAAGTCGGCGACATGGTGCTCGCCATCGGCAACCCGTTTGGGGTTGGGGAAACGGTCACCATGGGTATCGTCAGCGCGCTCAAGCGTGACCATCTGGGCATTAACACGTTTGAAAATTTCATCCAGACCGACGCGGCAATCAACCCGGGCAATTCCGGCGGCGCGTTGGTGGACGGAAA
>JBDTPU010000261.1:0-11749 GCA_039932535.1 Gallionella sp.
TCCATACCGTGGTTCGGCAAGCGCGATTTGCAGCGCGAAGTTGCCGAGGCGCAAGTTGCGCAAAGCGCTGGCCAGGTCTTGGCAACCTGGGCGGAACTGTCGAGCCAAATCAAATCGGTCTATGCGCAGTATTATTACTTGTCCGGCAGCGAGCACCTGACTCGCGAAACACTGGATTTAATGACCAGCCTGGAGCAGGTTGCGCAGACACGCTATGCCAACGGACTGGGCGTACAGCAGGATGTGATCCGCGCGCAAGTCGAGCAGACCGGCATGAGCAGCGAACTGCTGGATGTGGAAAACGAGCAGCATCATATGCGCGGGCAGTTGAACGCCTTGCTGTCGCGCCCTGCGATGGCTCCACTGGCGCAGCCTGAATCTCTGCGTCGCCTTCCTGCGGTAGCTCAGCTCGATTACGAGGTGTTGGTACAAAAATTGCGCGCGCGTAATCCGCAATTGCTGATTGCCGATGCGCGTATAAATGCAGCAGAAAAATCCCGCGACCTTGTCTATAAAAACCGTTATCCCGGAGTTACGTTTGGCGTTGCGCCGACCCAATCCGGAAGCACTATAAAAACCTGGAACTTGATGGTCGAGTTCAGCATTCCGCTGCAACAGGGATTGCGCCGTGCGCAGGAGCGCGAAGCCGAAGCCATGCTGGGCGCCACCGACGCGCGCAAGGAAACGCTGCTTAACCAGATGCTGGCCGCATTATCGGAAAACGTGTTCGCCCTTGAAACTGCGCGGCGCACCGAATCATTGGCCACGACGCGGCTGCTGCCGCAAGCCGAACTGACTTATCAATCCGCTTTGACCGGTTATGAAAACGGCAAGGTGGATTTCGCTACCTTGCTGGATGCACAGCGGCAAATTCTCAAAGCCAGGCAGCAGCAACTCAAGGCACAGCTGGAAGCGCAATTGCGCCTGGCAGAAATCGAACGTTTGTTGGGGGAAGAGTTATGAAAAATATCAGCGCGCTGATTATTGGCACAGTCGCCATCATTGTTGTAGGTGCCGCCGGATATTGGCTGGGCGGCCAGAAAACAGAAAACAGAAAACAGACAGATACTGTTGCACAGAATGTGCCTGCCCAAAAAATATTATATTACCGCAATCCGATGGGCTTGCCGGATACCTCACCGGTGCCAAAGAAGGATGCGATGGGTATGGATTACGTCCCGGTGTTCGAAGGCGGGGAGGGTGCCAGTGACGGCAAGCAAACCGCTTCGACAGGCTCGGGACAGGTAGTGATCAGTGTTGAAAAGGTGCAGAAGCTGGGCGTGAAAAGCGAAGCGGCAATGTTGCGCAGGCTGGATAAAACAATACGCGCTGTTGGACAGGTTGAAATCAATGAGCGACACACTTACACCCTCGCGCCGAAATTTGAAGGGTGGGTGGAGCGGCTTTATGTCAATACCGTCGGACAATCGGTCAGTAAAGGGCAAGCTTTGTTCGATGTGTATAGCCCGGAGTTGATTTCCGCGCAACGCGAATATGTAATTGCGGCACAAGGTGAAGCGTCACTGCAAAATGCCGGGGACGATGCCAGAAACAGCATGAAGCAACTCGCCGCAGCCAGCCTCGACCGTCTGAGAAACTGGGGTATTACCGAGGATCAAATCAAGCAATTCGCGCAGGGAAAAACCAAGCGCAGCCTGACATTTTACGCGCCGGTTACCGGAGTTGTGATGGAGAAAAAAGCGGTGCAAGGCATGCGCTTCATGCCCGGCGAAGTGTTGTATCAGATCGCCGATCTTTCTTCGGTCTGGGTGGTGGCCGAAGTGGCCGAGCAGGATATCGGTTCGGTTAAAGCGGGCAGTGTAGCGCAGATCAACCTTGCCGCTTATCCGGACAAACATTTCAAAGGCAAGGTCGATTTTATTTATCCGACCTTGAACATGTCCACCCGCACCGTACAAGTGCGGGTGGAACTCGCCAATCCAAATGGATTGCTCAAGCCCGCCATGTTCGCCAACGTGGAGCTGGCTGTGTCGCATGGCGGCAAGGTAGTCACCGTGCCGACCTCTGCCGTGATCGACAGTGGAATAAAACAAATCGTGCTGGTGCAATTGGCAGAAGGACGCTTCGAACCGCGCACTGTCAAGCTGGGTTTACGCAGTGAAAATTATGTCGAAGTGCTGGAGGGGATTGCAGAAGGAGAACAAGTGGTGACCTCAGCCAATTTTCTGATTGATGCGGAGAGCAACCTCAAGGCCGCGTTGAGTGGCATGGGTGGCAGTGGCAGTGCGTCACAAGCAGCACCTTCCGAGAGTAAGCGCGAGGGACATTGACATGTTAAATAAAATCATAGATTGGTCGGCGCGCAATCATTTTCTGGTAATACTCGCCACGCTGTTCATCACACTGGCGGGCATTTATGCCGTGGTCAAAACGCCGCTGGATGCATTGCCGGATCTGTCCGATGTGCAAGTGATCGTCTATACCGAATACTCCGGGCAGGCACCGCAGGTGGTCGAAGATCAGGTGACATACCCGCTCACTACGGCGATGCTGTCCGTACCGAAATCGAAAGTGGTGCGCGGCTTTTCGTTCTTCGGTGCATCGTTCGTGTATGTGATCTTCGAGGATGGCACCGATATTTATTGGGCGCGCTCGCGGGTGCTGGAATATCTCAACAGCATCGCGGGGCGCATGCCCAAGGGTGTTACGCCGCAGCTGGGGCCGGATGCGACAGGGGTGGGTTGGGTGTATCAATATGCGGTGCTCAGCGAAAAACATAACCTCGCCGAACTGCGCACCATGCAGGATTGGTATTTGCGTTATCAACTCACCAAGGCGCACGGCGTTGCGGAAGTCGCGTCTATCGGTGGTTTCGTGCAGCAGTATCAGGTCACGGTCGATCCGCTGAAGCTGCGCGCATACAACATTCCGTTGAGCAAAGTTTCGCAGGTGATACGCGATTCCAATCGCGATGTCGGCGGGCGCGTGGTCGAGATGGCCGAGACCGAGTACATGGTGCGCGGCAAAGGTTATCTGCGCGGCAAGAGCGACATCGAGAATCTGGTGGTCAAAGCCGAGCGCGGTAACCCGGTATTGATACGCGATATCGCACGCGTCGAGCTGGGACCGGACGAGCGTCGCGGCCTCACCGAGCTGAACGGCGAGGGCGAAGTGGTATCGGGAATTGCGATGGCGCGCTACGGGCAGAACGCGCTGGAAGTGATCCAGAACATCAAGGACAAAATCGCGGAAGTATCCTCCGGCCTGCCGGATGGCGTGAGCATCAAGGCGGTGTATGACCGCTCGGATTTGATCCAGCGCGCCATCGCGACACTCAAGCGTACCTTGTTCGAGGAAGGCTTGATTGTCGCACTGGTGTGTATGATATTCCTGATGCACGCGCGCAGTGCGCTGGTCGCCATCGTGATGCTGCCGATCGGCGTGCTGATCGCCTTCATTGCGATGCGTGCGCTGGGTTTGAATTCCAACATCATGAGCCTGGGCGGGATCGCGATTGCGATAGGTGCGATGGTGGATGCGGCGATTGTGATGATAGAGAACGCGCACAAGCATCTGGAGCGGTTAAACCCCTCCCCAGCCCTCCCCTTGTCAGGGGAGGGAATAGCGTCTCCTCCCCTGACAAGGGGAGGCCGGGAGGGGTTTGGGTTTGACGTTCGCGCCAACGCCATCATCACCGCCTGCAAAGAAGTCGGCCCCGCATTATTTTTCTCGCTGCTCATCATCACCGTCTCGTTCCTGCCAGTGTTCACGCTGGAAGCTCAAGAAGGAAGGCTGTTCGCGCCACTGGCTTTCACCAAGACCTTCGCGATGGCCGGTGCAGCATTGCTGTCGGTCACGCTGGTGCCGGTGTTGATGTTGCTGTTCATCCGCGGCAAGATCAAACCGGAGTCACAGAATCCGCTGAACCGTTTTTTGATCTGGGGTTATCGGCCAATAATTTCTGCCGTGATGCGCCATAAAAAAACCACGATCATTGTAGCGTTGCTGGCAATGGCATTGACGCTGTATCCGGCGTTACGTTTGGGCAGCGAATTCATGCCGTCCTTGAATGAGGGCACGCTGCTCTACATGCCCGCATCACTGCCGGGCATGTCGGTCACCAAAGCGGCGGAGTTGTTGCAGACGCAGGACAAAATCATCAAGAGTTTTTCCGAAGTCGCATCGGTGTATGGCAAGGCGGGCAGGGCGCAGACCGCTACCGATCCGGCACCGCTGGAGATGTTCGAGACAGTGATCAACCTCAAGCCTCAGGATGAGTGGCGCTCCGGCATGACCACCGACAAACTGATTGCCGAGATGGACAAGGCGTTGCAATTTCCCGGCGTCGCCAATGCCTGGACCATGCCGATCAAGAATCGGCTGGATATGTTGGCCACCGGTATCCGCACGCCAATAGGCATTAAAGTGTTCGGCAAAAATCTGGAAGAAATGGAACGCCTCGCCAAGGAAATCGAAGCCGTGGTCAAAAAGGTTCCGGGTACCAGCAGCGCCTACGCCGAGCGCATCACCGGCGGCTACTATCTCAACATCGAGCCGGATCGCGCAGCGCTGGCGCGTTACGGGCTGACGGTCGGCGAGGTGCAGGATGTGATCGGCACTGCATTGGGCGGCGAAAATGTCACTACCACGGTGGAAGGACTGGAACGTTTTGGAGTTTCGGTGCGTTATCCGCGCGAATTGCGCAGCACACCGGAACAGATCGCGCGCGAGGTACTGGTGCCCACGCCAATGACAAACGAAGGAGTCGGAGCGATGATCCCGCTCGGACAGATCGCCCAAGTGAGAATCAGCAAAGGCGCGCCAGCGATACGCACCGAGAATGCGCTGCTTTCCGCTTACATCTATGTCGATACGCGCGAGTCTGACTTAGGCGGTTTTGTCAAACGCGCGCAGCAGGCGGTGCGCGAGCAGGTGAAGTTCCCGCCCGGTTACTACGCGACCTGGAGCGGGCAGTTCGAGTACATGGAGCGTGCGACCGCGAAGATGAAGATCGTCGTGCCGATCACATTGCTGCTGATATTTTTGTTGCTGTATCTTAATTTCAGGCGCGTCACCGAAACGCTGATCGTGATGCTGTCCGTGCCGTTCGCACTGGTCGGCGGCGTGTGGCTGCTGTGGCTGCTCAATTACAATTTAAGCGTCGCGGTGGCGGTCGGTTTCATCGCGCTGGCGGGTGTTGCGGCAGAGACCGGCGTGGTGATGCTGATCTATCTGGATCGTGCCTGGCAGGAAATCCGTGCGCGCTGTGTTGCCGAAGGACGCTCGCTCAGCGGTGATGATTTGCATGCCGCCATCATGCAAGGCGCGGTGGAACGGGTGCGTCCGAAGATGATGACGGTGGTCGCGATCATGGCCGGTCTGCTGCCGATCATGTGGGGAACCGGAACCGGCTCTGAAGTGATGAGTCGCATCGCCGCGCCGATGATAGGCGGGATGATCTCCTCCACGGTGCTGACGCTGGTGGTGATTCCGGTGCTGTATGCGCTGGTGAAGATGCGCGAGATTAAATAGCCGCAGCGTGCGGGGATTCATTGTGAATGATTATGCTTGACATGGTGAAAGAATTATTGGAAAGTCTGGCTACCTAGTAGCCATCTGGCTGCCAGTCCAATTCCTTAACGTAGACTATTCCAACGAAGGCACAGACGGATGAACCATGTTGGCCGCTACCCAGAGATGGGTCGATTTCCCACCTTGCGACAGCTTGGCGGTTTTCGTGCGCGCGCAATCGTTTGGATAGTTTTGGTGAGCTGGCTGTTTTCACTGACGGTCTGCTTTGTAAATACCTTGGCACATGATCATACCGAGAGCCGTTACCTGGAATCGGTCAATCATTCACACGCAGATAGTCACCCTGAGCACGACGGTGGTACACAGCATGAAGATGCCTGCTGCACTGTGCTGGAAAACCTGTCGGTATACTCCCAGGCAAATAATATCCCGCTGCCGGTACCAGCATATAGTTGGGTGTACGTGTTGCTGCCGTGCCTTGTTGTTCTTCAACTCACCCTCGTCAGTAGCGGAATCCGGTTTTCCGATACTGGCCCCCCCGGCAAATCCAATCATACCTTCATAGCCAATTCTCTTTGGCCCAACGCCCCACCGCGCTGAACTCCCCTGCCTGAATCAGGCTAGGTTTCGCCTTCAGGGATGCTTTCAAGCTTCTGTCCTCAGGTGTATTCCCGGCTCGTCCGTTGTTTCGTGTTGAAATAATTTTGGGAATACGTTCATGCAATCTTTCTGGATCAACCGAGCGTCACGACGCCTCGTCATTTTCCTTGTCGGCAGTGTCTTGTTGGGCAGCATCGGCCAAGCCGCCCATGCTGCCAGCCTGACGCTGTCACAAGCAATCGACATTGCTGTTCAAAACAATAAAGACCTGCAGGCTGCGCGCCATGCCGTGGAGGGAGCGCGTGCCCGTCTGTTACAAGCGGGGTTGCGAACAAATCCGCGCCTGGATATTGCCGCGAAAAACGATTTAATTTTTGGAAATAAGGGCGAGTACACCGCGAGTATCGGCATCAGCCAGCAATTTTCCGTGACAAACCGCATTGCCCATCAAAAAGATATTGCGCGTGTCGATGTGGATTTGGCCTTGGCCGAGATCAGGCAAGCTGAACTCAAATTGGCGGGCGATATAGCGTCCCAGTTTTATCGCGTACTGGCGCTGAATCGGCAAATCGAGGTGCGCGAGCGTTTGATTGATGTCGACCAAAAACTGTTGCTGGGTACACGCAACCGTTTCAAGGCTGCCGAAGTTTCCGAGCTTGATGTCAATGCCGCCCAACTCGAACTGCAACGCCTGACTCAGGAACACTCACTGTTGCTCAACCAACGAATGGCCCAACTGAGTCAGTTGAATCAATTTCTCGGCCAACCTGCAATACAAGTTATAGAGTTGGACGATACCCTGCCGGACAGTAAATCATTGCCGGGTTTGACCGAGCTGCAGCGTCAGGCGTTGACGTTACGGCCCGACCTGCGCTTTGCCCTGCTCAACGTCGACCGCGCCCGGGCTGACCAGTCGTTGGCGCGCGCGCAACGCTGGGAAGACTGGACCGTGGGCGTGGGATTGGAACAAGGTCGCCGGGTAATCGAAGGCCTTCCGTCCCAAGGTAGCGACCGGGCGCTGGGTTTAAGCCTGTCCATTCCCCTGCCGCTACTAAACAAGAACCAGGGTCGTATCGCCGAGACGGCGGCTGTCGAAGCTCAGGCCGATGCGCGCATTGAAGCACTCAAGTTCAGCATCAGCAATGAAGTGGCCAGCGCTTATGCGGAAGCGGAACGCCTGCAGCAGGTCATATCGGAATACCAAAACATGTTGCCGCTAAGCGAGCGCAACGCACATCTCGCCCAGCAGGGCTACGATCAAGGACTCGTCTCCATTGTTGAAGTTGTGCAGGCGCAGCGCCAACAGGGCGATTTGAACGTGACCTACCTGAATACGCTCGATCAATATCTTCAGGCATTGGCGAGGTTGCATATCGCTACTGGGGATTATGTCGAACCTGTGCCCGGACAAGAAATACCCCGGAACCATTATGAAAAGGAATGATATGCAAAATTTTTCGAAACGACCTATAAGCCGTCAGATGCTTACGCAATTGCGTGGCCTGTTTTTTCTGGCACTATTCACTGCGCCCGGCACATTGCCCTCCGCTTTCGCGCATGGTGAGCAGATCGAAGTCGGCAGCGGCGCACGCGGCCCGGTTCAACTCAGCGCGGCTCAGCGCAAAGCAATCGCCTTGCAGTTGGCTCCAGTCAGTTCACGTCCGCTATCCACTGTCCTGAATCTCAACGGCGAGGTGCAGTTGTTGCCGAATCGCCAGGCCGACGTCAGTCTGCGCATCAGTGGCCAGGTCAAGCAGCTATATGCCGACTTGGGGCAGAGGGTTAAAACCGGCCAGCGTTTGGTGCTGGTGCAATCCCGTCTGGTGGGTGATCCGCCGCCCAGCGTGACTATTAACGCCCCCATGAACGGTGTAATTGATGCGCGCAATGTAGTGGTTGGCCAGGCGGTGGAACCCAACACGGCACTATTCCATATCAGTGACCGCTCTCAGGTGATCGTAGTCGGGAAAATGTATGAAGAAGATATCGGCAAGGTCAAGACAGGGCAGGCAGCTCATGTAAATGTGCTGAGCTATCCGCAGCAAATATTTAGCGGCAAGGTCACCTTGATTGATCCCAATCTGGATCCGTTGAGCCGCACCGTCAAGGTGTGGATACAGCTTGCCAATCCGCAGGGTCTGCTCAAACCCAATATGTTCGCTCGCGCCAGCGTTATCTTGCGGCGCAATGGGGCGGCGCTGACCCTGCCCAATAGCGCCATCATCGAAGCCAACGGCGAGAAATTCGTGTTCGTGCGCGAGGGCGAGAAATACAATCGTGTGGAAGTCAGCATCGGCGCCAGCGACGATGAATACAGCGAAATCACCGATGGCTTGGTGCCGGGCGATGAGGTGGTGACCCAAGGCAACCGCGAGATCTACACCATGTGGTTGACCGGCGGGCAGATGAAAGCGGAGGAATAGAATCATGTTCAACCGTTTGATTGCCTGGTCGCTGCACAACCGCCTGATTATCCTCGCGGTCACTCTCGTATTATTTGTCGCGGGCGGAGTTGCATTGCAGCGGATGCCCGTGGATGTCTTCCCCGAGTTCGCACCGCCGCAGGTGGTGATACAAACCGAAGCGCCCGGGATGTCGCCGCTGGATGTGGAATCCCTCATCACCTATCCGCTCGAGAGCGCGATCAACGGCACGCCGGGAGTCGCCAGCGTGCGCTCCAAAACTTCTGTGGGCCTGTCCACGATTACCGTCGTATTCAACGCGAATACCGATGTTTACCTCGACCGGCAATTGGTCAACGAGCGTATCCAGAACGTGAGCGGACAACTCCCGCCGGGAGCCAAGCCTCCGGTGATGCTGCCCGTCACCTCGGCAGTGGGATGGCTGATAAAGTACGCGCTGGTCAGCGATACGCTGTCGCCGGAGGAGCTGCGCACGCTGTCCGACTGGGAAATCCGTCCGCGCATTCTGGCGCTGGGCGGCATCGCTTCGGTGGTATCCATCGGCGGCGAGGTCAAGCAATATCAGGTGCGCCTTGATCCCAGCCGCATGCTGGCCTATCAGGTCAGCGCCGATGAAGTGCGGCGGGCGCTGGAGCAATCCAACACCAATGTGCCCGGTGCTTTTTTGCAGAAGCCTGGACAGGAGTTGATCGTTGGCGGCGTCGGGCGCATTACCTCGCTTGATGACCTGAAAAATACTGTGATCGTCATGCGCAATGGCGCGCCGATCACCATCGGCAATGTGGCGGAAGTGGCCTTCGGCGCAGAAATCAAGCGCGGCGACGGTGCCTTCGCGCTGAAGAATGCGGTCATCGGAACAATCTCCAAAGCCTACGGCGCCGATACCGTCACCACCACGGAGAAGGTGGAAAAAGTGCTGGCGGAAATCAAGCAACGATTACCGGCGGGCGTCCAGATGGATACGCAAGTGTTCCGGCAGGCGAATTTCATCGAGGCCGCGATCCACAATCTTAATGTCTCGCTGTTGCAAGGCGCGCTCATCGTGATCGCTGTCCTGTTCCTCTTCCTCGCCAACTGGCGCGCCTCGTTTATCACCTTCCTGTCCATGCCGGCTTCCTTTGTCGGCGGCATTCTGGTGATGCACGCTTTGGGTGTCGGTATCAATGCCATGACCTTGGGTGGATTAGCTATCGCCATCGGCGAAGTGGTGGACAACGGCATCATCACGGTGGAAAACGTGGTGCGTCGGCTGCGCCTGAACCGCAATGTCGTACGTCCATTGCCGCCGATCGAAGTGGTGTACGACGCGGTGCAGGAAATTCTCAATTCGGTGGTGTATGCGACCTTGATCGTCATCCTGATTTTCATGCCGATTTTCTTTCTGCAAGGCCTGGCCGGGCGCATCTTCAGCCCGCTGGGCGTGAGTTACATCGCTTCGGTGACGGCCTCGTTGGTAGTGGCGGTGACCATGATCCCAGCTCTATGTTATCTGCTGCTGGTGCGCAAGCAGGAAAAAGTGCGGGATGAAGGCGTGGTATTGCATGCCATGGGCAGCCGCGAGTTGTTGGCCGATACTACGGTGGTCAATGAAGCTGTAGAGCATGAGACCCGTTTCGTGCTCTGGCTGAAACGCCATTTTTTGCGCCTCCTGAACCTGGCGTTACGCAAATTCTGGTGGGTGGTGGGGCTGTCGCTGGTGGCGCTGGCATTGGCGCTGTCCTTGCTGCCGTATTTCGGCCTGTCCTTCCTGCCCGAGTTTCGCGAAGGCAACTACATCATCGCCATGACCACCTTGCCCGGCACCTCGCTGGAGGAATCTATGCGCCTGGGCGCTTTGGTGCGCGAGGATTTGCTCAAGTATCCGCAAGTGGTCTCGATAGATCAGCGCGCGGGTCGCAGTGATCTGGACGATGATGCACAACCGCCGAACTTCAGCGAATTCGACGTGCGCCTAGATTTCAGCAAAGACCCAAGCATGTCGCCCGATGTCTTGCTCAAACGGATGCGCGAGGATTTGAGTGAGGTGCCCGGCGTGGCGTTCAACGTCGGCCAGTTCATCGCCCATCGCATGGATGAGGTGCAATCCGGGGTGCGCGCCCAGGTCGCCATCAAAATTTTCGGGGACAACCTGTCTACGCTGTATCAACTGGGGCAACAAACCCAAGCGTTGTTACGCAACGTGCCCGGTGCGGTAGACATCAATCTGGAGCAGCAAATCCGCGTGCCGCAGGTGACCATCAAAATTGATCGCGCCAAGGCCGCCCGTTACGGCATCACGGTCGGAGACGTGGCGCAGGATATCCGGATGTCGTTGAACGGGGAAGTTTTGTCCAGCGTGCTGGAAGGACGCCGCACCTTTGATTTGTACGTGCGCCTGGAGCACACCTCGCGCAACAGCGTGGAGGCGATCCGTGATCTGCTGGTGGATGCGCCAACTTTGAATCCTGGTGGAAATGTCAAAGTACCGTTGCGCGAAGTGGCCGATGTAGAAGTTCAGGACGAACCTTATTCCATCAATCGCGAAAGCGTACAACGCCTCATTACCGTTGCCTTCAACGTGCAAGATCGGGATTTGGCCAGCGTCATTCGCGACACACAGTCCAAGATCGGCGACCAGGTAAAACTACCGCCGGGGTACTACATCGAATACGGCGGCCAGTTTGAAAGCCAGCGGCAGGCCAACCGGACATTGTTGAGCTTCGGGATACTTGCCTTGTTTGGTGCCGTGTTGCTGTTATACAAGGTGTTCGGCACGTTCCGCGAGGCTCTGCTGGTGCTGTTCAATCTGCCGCTGGCGATGATAGGCGGCATTGTTGCGCTCTATTTCGCCGGGGCGGATATGAGCGTGGCGGCGGTGATCGGCTTCATCACGCTATTCGGTATCGCCACCCGCAACGGGATCATTCTGGTCACCCACTACAACCAACTGCGCAAGGAAGGGAAACCTTTGCAGGAAGTCGTGGTGCAAGGCACTCTCGACCGCTTGGTGCCGGTGTTGATGACGGCAGCCACTGCGGCGCTGGGGCTGTTCCCGCTGCTGTGGGGTTCACCCATCGGCAAGGAGCTGGAACAACCGCTGGCCCAAGTCGTATTGGGTGGGCTATTCACTTCGACCTTTTTGAATATGGTGGTAGTCCCCACCGTCTACAACCGCATGGAGCAATGGCGTGAGCGGCGTCAAAGTAAACTTGACCCGCAGTTTAAACAACAAAAGGAGACCGTAGCATGAAGAC
>JBDTPU010000262.1:0-1663 GCA_039932535.1 Gallionella sp.
AATCAGCACGTTCGCCATGGTTACATTGATCTGCGGCTCTTCCTCGCGCGGCGTCACCAGCACCGCAAACGTGCCCAGCAGCACTGCAACCAGCGCCAGCAGCGGAGTCATTTGCGAATGTAAAAAATACTTGGCGATACGCCCTGAGATACCCATAGATTCTTTTCCTAACACCACTCAACACTTATAAAACTTAAGGACTGGAGACTGTCGTCTTGCCCCAGCCCTCTTTTGCACAACACTACTTATTACTTCAGTTTGGTGATGCCCATCGCACTCATCACCAACTTTTCATACATGGGCTCGGAAGTGCCGCGTTTCACTTTGCGGATAAAATATTTTTCAAAGGCGATCTTCGCCACATGCACCCATTTACCAGACGACACCCAATTGACGTTACGCGGAGGTATCTGGGGAAGCGCCACAAAGGCCATACCGGTATCGCCAAAATCGGCCAGACACACGGCGTTCCAGGTCGCCTTGCTGGTAGGCGGATTGCCCGTCAATTCCGCAGAGATGTTATGCGCGGTCGCCGTTACCATGGATTCGATCATGTAGCCGGTCTTGGGTACACCGACAGGAACAGGAGTTTTTTCGACAGGCGGAATCGCGATGCACACCCCGACCGCGTAGATATTCTTGTATTTTGGATTGCGCTGATGCTCGTCCACCACTATGAATCCGCGCGCTTGGGTCAAGCCTTCGATTCCAAACACTGCGTCCACACCCTTAAAGGCGGGCAACATCATGCTGTAGGCAAAAGGCAATTCGTGCGTGGTCTTTTCTTTGCCCATGTCATCAAATTCCGTGATGAACATCTTGGCGGCTTCAACTTTGGTCACTTTCGCGTTGCATATCCATTTGATGTGCTTGTCGCGCATCGCGGATTCCAGCATGCCTTTGGAATCGCCCACACCGCCCAGGCCGAGATGACCGATATACGGCTCCGAAGTGACGAAAGTCATGGGAACCCGGTCGCGGATCTTGCGGCGACGCAGATCGGTCTCTATGGTGAAAGCGTATTCATAAGCAGGGCCGAAGCAGGATGCGCCCTGTACCGCACCGATTACGATAGGGCCGGGATTGCGGGTGAAATTTTCCCATTCATCGTGCGATTTCATCGCATGATCCACATGACAGATGGAATGTGTGTATCCGCCATGCGGGCCCAATCCCTCGACTTCATCGAAGGCCAGCTTGGGGCCGGTGGCGATCACCAGAAAGTCGTAATCGACCATAGCCCCGTCTTCCAGCTCGAGGCGGCTATTTTCGGGATGGACGCGCTTCACGCCAGTGGAGATAAAGTTGATGCCTTTGCGCTCCAGGTAAGGACGTATGCCGAACTCGATGTCTTCGCGGTCGCGCCATTTCACGCCCACCCAAGGATTAGAAGGCACGAAGTGAAAATTCTCGCTGTTCGAGATCACGGTAACCTTGTCCGCCTCGCGTATTTTTTTCTGCATTTCATAAGCCATCGGCATGCCGCCTATGCCTGCGCCCATAATGATGATGTGTGCCATTATCCATTCTCCTCATGTCGATTTAGCCAACTTTCCAACCGCATCCTTTTTACTTCCCGACCATGCCCGCCTTAACCGGATCAAGCGCCACTTGCTCCCCGGGATTCAGCCCCGCCAGCACTTCTATTGCGCCATCCGTGGTG
>JBDTPU010000263.1:0-6646 GCA_039932535.1 Gallionella sp.
TTTAACCATAAGGAGATATAATGCGACATTACGAAATAGTATTTATCGTGCATCCCGATCAAAGCGAGCAAGTGCCCGCGATGATCGAGCGCTACCGCACCTTGGTCACTTCCAAAGGGGGTTTTATCCACCGTCTGGAAGACTGGGGCCGCCGCCAGTTGTCTTACTCTATCCAGAAAATTCATAAAGCACACTACGTGCTGATGAACATCGAATGCAATCAGGAAACGCTGGACGAGCTGGAGCATGCATTTCGCTTCAATGATGCGGTGTTGCGTCATCTGACTGTCAAGACCAAGACTGCCGTTATTGAACCGTCTGCGATGATGAAGGAAGAAAAATCCCGTTCCATGCCGACCGAAGGTACGGCTGTGAGCGCGGCTCCGGTTCAGGCAGAAGAAGGCGCGGCAGCCGCTGCTTAATTGCATTGGCATTGACGCGTAATCAGAACGATATAATTTTGGAATAAGGAAATATCATGGCTCGTCCCTCAGACAAAAAGAAAGATGACAAGAATAAACGCTCTTCGCGTAATAATTTATTTAAGCGCCGTAAATTCTGCCGCTTCACAGTCGAGAAGATCGCCGAAGTGGATTACAAGGATATCAACATCCTCAAGGAATTCATTGCCGAAAACGGCAAGCTGATCCCGGCACGCATCACCGGCACCAGGACGCGCTTTCAGCGCCAATTGAGCACCGCAGTGAAACGCGCGCGCTTCCTGGCTTTAATGCCTTACACTGATCTGCATTAGGAGTCCAGACATGCAAATAATTTTGATGGAAAAAGTGACCAACCTGGGTCAGCTGGGTGAAGTGGTCAAGGTCAAAAACGGCTTCGCGCGTAATTTTTTGATTCCGCAAGGCAAGGCCAAGCGCGCCACTGCCGCCAATATGGCTGAATTTGAAGTGCGCCGCGCCGAGATCGAGAGTGCCGAGAAAGTTAAGCTGGCTGAGTCGCAAGCGCGCGGTGAAAAACTGGCGGGCTTGACTGTACAGATCGTGCAAAAGGCCGGTGTGGATGGCAAGCTGTTCGGTTCCGTCACCAACGCTGATATTGTGGCTGCATTGGCTACGCAAGGCTTTGAAGTGGAAAAGTCGCAAGTGCGTATGCCTGAAGGTCACCTCAAGCAAATCGGCGATCATCCTATCAACATCGCGCTGCATACCGATGTGGTGGTCAGTATTACTGTTTCGGTGCTCGGCGAACAATAATCCGCTTTCATTAAACAATGCAACACAAAAAGGACTGGCAACAGTCCTTTTTTGTTTTTAGGCTTTTGCCCGTTAGCAAGGTAAAATAGCTTCCGCTTAAAAGTCCCTGTGATTTAATTTCATGCAAAACTTTTCCAACCCGGACGCACAACTCGACCAGATCAAATTGCCGCCTCATTCGGTGGAGGCTGAGCAATCGGTACTGGGCGGGTTGTTGCTGGAAGCGAGCGCGCTGGACAAGATCACCGACCTGATGACCGACGACGATTTTTATCGTCAGGAACATCGCCTGATCTTCCGCCACATCGTGCGCCTGAGCGAGCAGGCAAAACCGGTAGATGTCATTACCGTTGCTGAGGCATTGGAGATCGCCGGTGAACTGGATAAGGTGGGCGGCCTGCCTTACCTGGGCGGGCTGGCGCAGAACGTGCCGTCTGCCGCCAACATCCGCCGCTACGGCGAGATCGTGCGCGAACGTTCCATTATGCGCAAGCTGGCGGAAGTCGGCACCGATATTGCCAGCAGCGCCTATAACCCCACCGGGCGCGATGCCGCGCAATTGCTCGACGAGGCAGAAAGCAAAGTGTTTGAAATCGCCGAGGCGGGTTCGAAAGGCAAGCAGGGGTTCATCGCCATGCCGCCGCTGTTGTCGCAGGTGGTAGAGCGTATCGAAACCTTGTATGCGCGCGACAATCCCAACGACATCACCGGAACCGCGACCGGCTTCACCGATCTTGATCGCATGACCTCCGGGTTGCAGCCAGGAGACCTGGTCATCGTCGCAGGCCGCCCGAGCATGGGCAAGACCGCGTTCTCGATCAACATCGCCGAGAATGTCGCGATGGACAGCAAATTGCCGGTGGCAATTTTCAGTATGGAAATGGCCGCGACGCAATTGGCGATGCGTATGCTGGGCTCGGTCGGCAAACTCAATCAGCATGATCTGCGCACCGGGCGTTTGCAGGATGACGATTGGGGACGGCTGACACAGGCGCTCGGCAAACTGAACGACGCGCCTATACATATCGACGAAAGTGCCGCGCTGTCTGCGCTGGATCTGCGCGCGCGGTCGCGCCGCCTGCATCGCCAGAACAACGGACTCGGCTTGATCGTGGTGGATTATCTGCAATTGATGAGTTCGAATGCAGGCAAAGCCAGCGAGAATCGCGCCACCGAAATCTCTGAAATCTCACGCTCGTTAAAGGCGCTGGCGAAGGAACTGCACGTGCCGGTGATCGCGTTGTCGCAGCTGAATCGCAGTCTCGAACAACGCCCCAACAAGCGCCCGGTGATGTCCGATTTGCGTGAATCCGGCGCGATCGAACAGGATGCCGACTTGATCCTGTTCATCTACCGCGACGAAGTTTACAACAGTGATTCGCAAGATAAAGGCAAGGCCGAGATCATCATCGGTAAACAGCGTAACGGCCCGATTGGAAAAATCGAACTGGCGTTCCGCGGCGAGTACACGCGCTTCGATAATTTAGCTTCGGGCGGTTATTAATACGCCTATAACATCCGGATGAACATCAGATAAAAACTGCTCGCCAGTGCTCTCACGATTCCATCTTCAGGGAATCAGCAGTATCCCGATTGTCTTCCCTCAAAGTTTCCTGAATTACCCCTGAATTTCGCGGACTCCTGCCTGCAAAGTGGCGAAAATACTCACGTTAGCGGGTAGCATTCCTCCCCATATACGCTGATTATTGCTTTCCAACTCGCTATAAATTTTATTTTATGTGGCTGAGCGAACAGAACGCCGCTCATAAAGCTGCGATAAATATAACTGTGTATGACGGCGTACCTTTCTTGTTAGTTCCCGGATTGATTTTCCATCTTAAGGGGCACAACCAACACTTGAATCCCGGCAACACGCTCAACAATCGCAACTATTTTAGGGAGCCAAGCAAACATGAATTACATCAAAATTGCCAAAACATGTCGCAATGTAATGGCGTTATCTATCGGCGTATTATTGGTTTCGTGTGGGGGAGGGGGCGGATCTGGAAGCACAACATCTGCCACTGCGAATGCGCTTAGCACTGCGCAAGACGGCATGGTCGGACGTGACGTAACAGTTCCCACCAGTACTGATGGCAAGCTGGGTTTTAGCTTTGCCAGTGTTACAGGGGGCTGCGTTCAAGATAATGTCACCGGCTTGATGTGGGAAGTGAAAACCGCAGGCAATTGGGCAACCACTTATAGCTACGCTGCTGCGAACACGTTTGTGGGCACAACCAATACTAGCAATCTGTGTGCTCATAATGACTGGCGTCTACCCACCGCTGACGAACTGCAGAGCATTGTGGATTATAGTGTGGCCACCCCCGGACCCACCATAGACCCAACCTGGTTTCCCAATACTAAGGGTGGCGTGTTCTGGTCTGCTTCGTCCTACGTTGCCACCGTTGACCAAGCTTGGGGAGTCGATTTCAGTAATGGTTTCGTCGGATCCTACCCCACTGGAGATTCCCATTATGTGCGGGTAGTGCGAGGCATTGCCACTGGCCTCAACGATACCGGCATTACCGCCAGCCAATGCTTTCAGACTGGGAGCAATAGTTTAGTGGCTTGTTGAGTACACCAATGTTTGAATGTCTGTTAGATATAACAACTCTTGATATGAGGTAATCTATGAAAACTGCATCACTTTTTATGTTTATTTGTTTGCTGGGCATCATGCCTGTTGCAACGTCTGCCCCCTATACTCCTAATGGAGCCGAAGTTACAGATACAAACACGGGACTGATCTGGCGGAGCTGTCCCGAGGGCATGACCTGGGATGGTATAAATACCTGTACTGGTACTGCCAGCGTTTTTACCCACGAGGCAGCTTTGCAGCGTGCCATGGCTCAAGCCAATAGCTCTGGCGTGGCGTGGCGTTTGCCGAATGTAAAGGAGCTTGCCAGCATTGTTGACAGGAGCCGTAGTAATCCGGCAATTGATCCCACCATTTTTCCGGCAACGCCACCAAGTATTTTTTGGTCTTCCTCGCCATTCGTAAGCATCACGGGCACTGCCTCGATCGTCGATTTCGGTCTGGGCGGTGTCGGTGGCTCCCTTCGTAATAATGTTCCTTACTATGTACGGTTGGTGCGTGCCGGTTTGTGAGTGGAGGCGTAGCGCTTGCATCTACTCTTTCGGAAATAAATGGAAGAGCAGACTTACTGCTAACGAAATTTTGTTTGAGGGGCAATAAGCTTTGGGATACAATGCGCACCTTTACAGGCGCGTAGCTCAGCTGGTTAGAGCACTTGGTCGACATCCAAGGGGTCGTTGGTTCGAGTCCAATCGTGCCTACCAATTCACCAGCTAAATAGTAGTAAGCAAATAAAAAAGCCGCCTTAGCGGCTTTTTTATTTCAACCATACTGAACAGAGTATTCCAAAGCATGCGACGAGTCATTTAAACTGAGTAAGGCGCGTTCATATTTTTAATGCGATTTGCCTGGCGGAGAGTTTCGTTTCGAGAGATAAGTGCAGGAACTATCCGCCTGCATGGCGCACTAAAACCGCGTTTGACTTGGAGAATTTTGCAATATAACTTTCTGGAGGGAACCCCAAAAAAGTGGATACGATACATTATCAGGCTGCCCTCACGGCCTTCGATCTGGCTAATGAAAAAGATCCTAATAAGGAGATGGTCGATGGCAGGCAATATCCCAAAGAATTGCGCTATGCAATACGTATGACTGAGATGCAGGAGCGCTACGCACCTGAAGCCTCCGAGGCGGTAAAACTGGCGGTACGTGCTCAGCACATCGAGCGCTGGAAAATCGCGCGCAAGGACTATCCTATGAATAGGCAAGGCTATTTGCAATGGCGTATCCGGCTGTATAAATTCCACGCAGAGATTGCCGGGGGCATAATGCAAGCTGTGGGTTATGACGACGCAATGATCTCACGCGTCCAAGCCCTCGTGAGCAAGAAGGGATTGAAGGTCAACCCGGAGACGCAATTGGTGGAAGACGTAGTTGATCTGGTATTCATTGAACACTACCTGGTCGGATTTGTTGCGCGGCATCCGGAGTACGACAATGTGAAATGGACAGCGATTATCCGCAAGACCTGGCAGAAGATGTCGGTGCGCGCACATGAATTTACACTTGCGCGCAAGATTAAATTGCCGGAAGCCCTGTTGCCGCTGATTTTAAAAGCCGTCCAGTAGCATGGACTTCCTGCCGATTTTCCTGAATCTCCAAGACAAGTTGTGTTTGGTAGTCGGCGGGGGCGAAGTGGCCACCCGTAAAACAGGATTGCTGCTTGAGGCTGGCGCACGGGTGCGTGTGGTTGCGCCGCAGATCAAGCCCGAATTGACCGCGCAGTCACGCGTCGAAACTATTGTCGCGCGTTTCGAGGCCCACCACCTCGATGGTGTGATACTAGCCATCGCGGCTACCAATGACTGGGGTGTTAATCAGCAAGTCTCGCAGCAAGCGCAGTTGCGAAATATTCCGGCGAATGTAGTGGACAGCCCGGAGTTGTGTTCCTTCATCATGCCATCAATTCTGGACCGCTCGCCGCTGATGGTGGCGTTTTCCAGCGGCGGAGCTTCTCCGGTTCTGACCAGAATGTTGCGCGCCAAACTGGAAGCGCTGATTCCACAAGGCTACAGTCGCCTGACCGCGTTTGCTGCGCGATTTCGCGACACTGTCAAAATGCGTTTCAACAATCCGGCTGAACGCAGAGTTTTTTGGGAAAATATACTGGAAGGTGTAGTCGCCGAAAAAGTGCTGGCAGGCGACGAGGCGGGCGCAGAAGTTTTACTACGCAAGCTGCTGGAAAATGAAAAACCGCAACTGGCGGGCGAAGTGTATCTGGTGGGTGCCGGCCCCGGCGACCCGGATCTGCTGACCTTCCGCGCTTTGCGGCTGATGCAGAAAGCTGACGTGGTGGTCTATGACAATCTGGTATCCAAACCGATACTTGAAATGACGCGGCGCGATGCTACGCGAATTTATGCGGGTAAAAAGCGCGATGAACACGCCATGCCTCAAGAAGCGATCAACGAACTGCTGGTAAGACTGGCCAAGGAAGGCAAACGCGTGCTGCGTCTCAAAGGCGGCGACCCGTTCATTTTCGGACGCGGCGGCGAAGAAATCGAAACGCTCGCCGAACACGGCATTTCGTTTCAGGTCGTACCAGGGATTACTGCAGCATCTGGTGTTGCCGCCTATGCTGGCATCCCGCTGACGCACCGCGACCATGCGCAATCCTGCATTTTCGTGACGGGTCATTTGAAGGATGGCAGCATGAATCTTGATTGGGACGCGCTGGCCCGGCCCAAACAAACCATCGTGGTTTATATGGGATTGCGCGGGCTCGAAATATTGTGCGCTGAACTTATCGCGCATGGATTGTCGGACAACACACCTGCTGCGATTGTGCAACAAGGCACTACGCAAAATCAGCGCGTCCTCACCGGCACATTGG
>JBDTPU010000264.1:0-1877 GCA_039932535.1 Gallionella sp.
TTGATAGCCGCAGACAGACGACCCTTGTGGCGAGCGGCCTTGTTCTTGTGGATGATCTTCTTGTCAGCGATGCGATCCACGGCGCTCACGGAATCTTTGTAAACAACCTGAGCGGCAGCCTTGTCACCGGCTTCAATCGCCTTGATGACCTTCTTCACCGCAGTGCGCAGTTCAGAGCGCAAGCTGCTGTTGTGCGCATTCTGTTTTACTGCCTGACGGGCACGCTTGCGAGCCTGTGCGCTATTTGCCATAACTACTCCTTAAAGTTTCTGCACCCCAAATGGGAAAAATTCAGTACAACGAAAGGCGCGCATTCTAGTGAGTTGTAGCTGTTTTTGCAAATCTTTTTGCGAAAGGGAGTGGTTATTGATCTCTGCGGCCAGTCGTCTCTAACATCTTTGTGCGTCAGAACAGATAGCCAAGGCCGAAGGAATAAGTGTAGGCGTTAAATTTCCCAGGCAAAATCCTGACTATCGTCCTGTCCCAGCGCCAATACATTCTGAAGGATTCCGTGATGTTTTGCTGGAGGCCAAACCCGCATGTCAAACCGCTGCTATAGGGATATTTGGTGGTCGAATTATTATTCGGAGGCACCAGGGAAGTAGCCGTGCTGGCCACTCCCAGTCTACCCAGAAAACTGATTTTTTCGCTCACCGGCCACAGGCCAATCCCCGCCACACTATACGAATCGCTGTTGACCTCGGTTGAAAAAATGCCCGAGGTGGAAAAATTGGCATACCGCAATTCTGCCGCGATATGACTATTGAACTGATAGCCCAACCCGGCACCGTATGCCGTGCCGGCCGAGATGGAGGTGGAGTTTTGTAAATTGGTGGGACGATAAATTCCTGCCTGAGCATATATATAAATACCGTGATCGTCAGCCCAGGCCGGACTTGTAAATGCCGGACTCGCAAATACCACACACATCGCCGCGGCAGCAATGATATTGCGGAGTGGATGATTTTTGTTGCGGAAGTAATTCATACCGGTTCTCTATCTGATCTGGCTTGAATGCCGAAGACCTTGGCCTTCTGATTGTGCAAAGTTTTGCGTGATGGCCATTAATTATACTTGAGTATATTTTGAAACTGTGGGCTGCCCCTGAATGTTCTTTCAACTTGACATGGAAAGTGAGTCTTGGCTCCTTAAAAAAACAAACCCCGCCACGAGAGCGGGGTTTGCAATTAAACAAAATCAGATCAGCCTTCGTTCATTTTGCGGCGAGCCGAAAAACCTATCAAGCCTAGTCCGGCCAGCATCATCGCATAGGTTGACGGTTCGGGAACTGGGCTGATTACAATACTTCCGGCATACGAAGCAGGCACGTTGAAATTAGTATCTCCGTAGGATGGATTAAAGAAGAAAGGAGAGCCGTTTACGAACAAAGTATAGCTGCCAGGAACCGGCCCACTTGTAACACTCAGGGATGCGTGCTGAGTCCCTCTTTCATCACCTACACCAAACCCAATGGAAGTTTCGACCAAGTAAAAAGCCGGAAAATACATTCCAAGGGCATTTACGGTAGTGTCGTTTACATTTGCTGTGAAGTTACCCGATGCCCCCAAGGGCAGACTGAAGGGGATTGCATCCGTAAATGCATAACTCTGACCACTATTCCCAAAAGTTGCGGTATACCCAGTAGTGGGGCTGCCTGTCCAATCAGACAGCGTAAGCACTGCAGCATTTGCCGCACCTGCTATCAGACCCAGCCAAATAGTCAACGCAACGGCCATGCTAGAAACAATATTTTTCATAATGCCCTCCTGAAAAATTCAAATTGATAAACACCTGAATTCAACCACCCCAAGAATTTGCGCACCCCTCAACGAATTCAGAAGTAATAAAGAAGTTTCGTGAGCTTATGGATTAAATTT
>JBDTPU010000265.1:0-4635 GCA_039932535.1 Gallionella sp.
GTTGCAGCGCAAGTTCAAGCCATTGGGTAGTTACCTTGAAAAAAAGCTCGGCATGAAGGTGGAGTTCACCCCAGTTACGGATTATGCAGCCGCAGTGGAAGCATTAATCCACAATAAAATTGATCTGGTCTGGTTCGGTGGATTTACTTTTGTCCAGGCAAAGGTGCGCAGCAACAACCAGGTTATTCCATTGGTGCAGCGTGAGGAGGATGAAAAGTTCAGATCTGTTTTCATTACCGCGGATAAAAATATTACCCGACTCGAAGATCTGCGCGGAAAAACCTTCAGCTTTGGCTCTGAGTCATCCACTTCGGGGCATTTAATGCCGCGTTTTTTTCTGGGGGCAGCAAAAATCCATCCTGACACGGATCTCAAGCGCATCGCTTTTTCGGGTGCGCATGATGCCACCGTGGCAGCCGTCGCCGGCGGCAAAGTGGATGCAGGTGCGCTGAATATTTCCGTTTGGGAAAAAATGGTCAAAGAAAATAAGGTTGACGTTAATCAGGTTCGCGTATTTTTCACCACTCCTGGCTATTACGATTACAACTGGACGGTACGCGCTGATATGGAACCGGAACTGCGCCAGAAAATAATAGACGCCTTCCTCTCGCTGGATAAAAACGACGCACAAGGCAAGGAGATACTGGATTTGCAACGTACCTCCAAGTTTATTCCCACCAAGGCCGAAAATTACTTGACGATTGAAGCTGCAGCACGCGATGCCGGTTTGTTGAAGTGACCATTTTCGATTTGCATAAGGTGTCGGTGCGGCACCCTGTCGCTGCGGCTGATGTGCCTCCGTCTCTATGCGAGTTAAACTTATCTATTGCGGCAGGCGAGCAGGTCGCGGTGATTGGTTCATCGGGCGCAGGGAAAACGACTTTGCTGCATTTGCTGGCCTGTGCGCTGCGACCCGTTAGCGGCGAACTCAAGCTATTCGGCAGCGATCCCTGGTTGCTTGCAAATGCCCAGCGTCATGCGCTACGCACGAGACTTTTCCTGGCGCCGCAAACGCCGCCGTTACCACCGCGGCAGCGGGTAGTAACCGCTGTCCTGGCGGGACGTTTGCCGCAATGGAGTTTATGGCAAGCCATCGTGTCACTGCTTAAACCCGCCGATCCCGCGGCGGCATATCAGGCTTTGGCGCGTTTTGACTTGCAGGATAAACTCTATGCGCGCGTTGATCGCTTGTCCGGCGGCGAACGCCAGCGCTGCGGTATGGCGCGCTTGTTGCTGTCCAATGCAGAAATATTGCTGATAGACGAACCGCTGTCGGCACTTGATCCGGCGCTGTCCCGACTCACTCTCAGCACCTTGTTGCAAGAGGCAACCACCCGCCACGCGACGCTGGTGTGCAGCCTGCATCATGTTGAATTTGCCCGTGCCTATTTTCCTCGCATTATTGGTTTGCGTGAGGGACGCATTATGTTTGATGCGCGCCGCGAAGCAGTGACTGACGCCATGGTGGAAGCGTTATATCGGAATGAACAGGATGTGCGCAGCCCGTTCGAGCCACCGTTGGTTCTTGATCCGCGTGTTCTTTAAGTCATGTTGTTTTTTTACGCCAACAATAAAGACTATCCCGATCCCGCCTGGCGTGGCCGAGTGACGGGAGTATTTATTGCGTTGGTGGTGCTGTGGGCTTTGCTGGTAGGCAGCGAATTCAAGCCCTGGATATTATTTGATGCGCGCAGCCTGTCCGCCACCGGCCGATTTCTAAACGGGTTTATCCCGCCCGCACATTCTGCGGAATTTCTCACCATGCTGTTGCACGCGACCTGGCAAACCGTAGCCATGGCGACTGCCGGACTGTCGCTTGCATTGCTGGGTGCCATACCCCTCACGCTGATTGTGACGCGGCGTTTGTCAATTTCTGCGCTGGGTACGGGCCGCATCAGCCGACTCACTGGATTGGTACGGCAATGCGTGCGCTGGCTGCTGGTGTTGCTGCGCAGTGTGCCCGAGCTGGTCTGGGCACTATTGCTGGTACGCATCGTCGGTCTGGGTGTGACTGCGGGTGTATTGGCCATCGCGTTGACCTATTGCGGCATGTTGGGCAAGGTGTATGCGGAAATTCTGGAATCGTCCGATACGCATGCCACTGAAACACTGCTGAAGAATGGCAATGGAAGGCTGGTCGCGTTTTTTTACGGAGCCTTGCCTGAGTCGGCGTCGGAGTTGTTGTCTTATACGATGTATCGCTGGGAATGTGCAATTCGCGGTTCTGTTGTAATGGGTTTCGTCGGCGCAGGCGGCCTGGGACAACGCATGGATGAGTCTATAAAAATGATGGCCGGGAATGAGGTTGCAACCATGCTGATCGTTTTCATGTTGCTGGTGGCAGCGAGCGATGGCATGAGCAAGTTATTGCGCAGGCACTGGGCATAAATAATGATGCCTATACCACCCACTGTTCGGGTTTCAACAGTCATATTATTGCTGGGTCTTGCCGCATTTATTGTTGCCAGCTTCGCCTCTTTACCGCTAGCATGGAGTGATCTTTTTTCAGCCGAAGCAGTACGTTCCAGCAGCGAATTCCTGCACGGTTTTATGCCACCCGATGTATCGCCTGCATTCCTGCGCAAGATTGCAATCGCAACCCAGGAAACACTGGCTATGTCTGCGCTGGGCACGTTGCTTGCCGCCTTGCTGGGTATCATGCTCGCGCTGCCTGCGAGCGGGCGCTATGGTAGTGCGCTGCGTGCCATTACGCGCACGATACTTAATAGTCTGCGCTCGGTACCTGAATTGATATGGGCATCGATGTTACTGATTGCGGCCGGGCTGGGCCCATTTGCCGGAACACTGGCATTGACCGTACATACTACGGGTGTTTTGGGTCGGCTATTTGCTGATGCGATTGAGAATGGCCAGCGCTTGCCGGAAGCCACATTGCGGATTAACGGCAGCAAATCCATAGCGGCATTTTTATACGCCACACTGCCCCAAACGCTGCCGCAAATAATGTCCTATACCCTGTACCGCTGGGAAAACAATATCCGTGCTGCTGCCATACTGGGCATAGTCGGGGCGGGCGGATTGGGTCAAATGCTTAAATATCATTTGTCGCTATTCCAGATGCAGCAAGCGGCCAGCGTTATCTTGGCCATGTTGCTGCTGGTGGCGATGGTGGATGCGCTCAGTTTTGTATGGCGCCGTGTGATGACTACAGCATAAGGTGATGACTAAAGCATAAGGAGAAACTTTTCTTTATTGCTCCGATAGCATTACTCCAGACAGTCATTGCGCTGATGTAGGGTGCGCCTGCGCACCAGCGCTAATGGTGCGCAGGCGCACCCTACAAAAATTATTCCTGTTTCTATCACGCATTTTAATAAGGCATCACTTCAACCTGAGCCGCACCCGTGGTCATTTCACCTATCACACACGCATCGCTGAATCCTGCTTCCTTGAATATTGTCAGTACTTCATCCACACACGCGGGGGCACAGGAAACCAGCAAGCCGCCCGAGGTCTGTGGATCAGTGAGCAGGGTTTGATGTAGCGGGGTAAGGGCAGGGGACAGGACGACATCATGGCCATAGCCTGCCCAGTTGCGAGCGGACGCGCCGGTCACGCATCCGCTTGCAGCAAGCTGCTGTACCTCAGGCAACAATGGGATGTGCGCCATTTTTAAGGTTGCCTTCAGTTTGCTGCCGCGTGCCATTTCCAGTAAATGACCGAGCAAACCAAAACCGGTGATATCGGTCATGGCATGGACACCCGACACACCGGATAAAGTCATACCCGGTTTATTGAGTTTGGTCGTGATCGCGATCATCGCAGCGTAACCGGCAGCATCAAGCTGACCTTTCTTTAGTGCGGCTGACAAAATGCCCACGCCGAGCGGTTTGCCGAGCACAAGCATATCCCCGGCCTTGGCGTCTGCATTGCGTTTGACCCTGGACGGATGAACCAGACCCAGCACCACCAATCCATAAATCGGTTCCACGGAATCTATGGTATGCCCCCCCGCAATGGGAATGCCAGCTTCGTTGCAGACAGTTTCACCGCCCTTGATAATTTTACCGATGACGTCCAGCGGCAATTGATTGATGGGCATGGCCACCAGCGCCAAAGCCATGATAGGCGTGCCCCCCATGGCATACACATCCGAAATCGCATTGGTGGCGGCAATACGTCCGAAGTCATAAGGATCGTCCACAATCGGCATAAAGAAATCCGTGGTTGCGATCAACGCCTGCTCGTCATTGAGCTTATACACAGCGGCATCATCTGCGGTCTCGATGCCGACCAGCAATTTTTCAGGCAGTGGAAATCCGCTGGAATTTTTCAGAATTTCGGCCAGTACACCGGGGGCAATTTTGCAGCCACAGCCACCGCCATGGGAAAAGGAAGTTAGCTTGATGTTGCCGTTGTGCAGCGTATTCATGTGTGCTTCTCCATTTGAGATATGCAATTATCCACCAACTTTAGCAAAGCCGCGCGTTCTCGTTGCGGTGAAAAAAGTGGCGCGCGCACAGCACACTGTGTTTGTAAGCGGCTATAAAACTTTATGTCGTTGGCAGTGCGGTCTATCAGTTGTGCCAATTTTAAACTGTCACCGAGGGGAAAATAGCCCGCATAATTTTCCCCTAACATGCCGCGATTGCCCGGAATATCACTGGCCAATAC
>JBDTPU010000266.1:0-2869 GCA_039932535.1 Gallionella sp.
TGACAGAAAGCAGGCGCGACCGCAAATTGACGGCGCAGTGGGGCGTGCAGCGATAAAGAAGGCCGCCGTTGCTGCAAGAAAATTTCACGGCAACGACGGCGTCAAACGAGTTGCTACGCCATGTCCTTCAAGCCCTTGAGAGCCAGTACTTTGACGACATTACGCGCCGGCTTGGCCTTGAACATCATTGCTTCCTTGGTAAACGGGTTGATGCCCTTGTGTGCTGCCACAGCCGGTTTGTGCACCAGTTTGATCTTCATCAGACCAACAACGTTGAACGCGCCCGCGCCTTTCAAGTCACGCTTGATAAGAACGGTGAGCTCGTCGAACACCGTGCTCACTTGCTTGCGAGTGAGACCGGTTTTGTCAGAAATATTCCCAAGTATTTCGGACTTGGTGCTGGGTTTTTTTGCCGCTTTGCCTTTTGTAGCCATGTGTCGCTCCCAAATGATGTGGTTATGATTATAAAAAAACAAGTAAACGAGTGTGCAGGGGTAATCCTGACGAGGCTGAACTTAGCACAATTCCCGGAAGAATAGAAGAAAGCAGCCATTTTGCCCAATTGGATGGTTGGCGCAAATTACGCGCCTATCCTTCCAAATGAACGACTGGTTCGGAAATTAAAGGTACCTGTTAACTTCGCCGCTGCGATTAGGAAGTTCGTTCGTGGTGAGCGTTTCCCGTTTCGCATCCCTTGATACACCGCGCTATGCGCGGCACTCAGGGCGAACGGGAAATGCATCACCCCTGCAAAGCTGTAGTAGAATCGCTCATCATGAGTTTGCCAATTTAGCTTCTCGCTATGTTCATCGTCTACTGCCTGGAACTTTTATTGCTGGTTTATTTAGCACCCGCACTCGCACTTTTCCCTAAGCTCATTCTCTCCAGTCGTACCGTAGTGGCCATCCCCTTCATCAGCATTGGCATCATAGCCGTGGTGCAAGGTGTACTTGCCGCAACAGGTAGCTATAGCCCTCTCATCGTAACGGAATTTTCCGTAATACTGTTTCTGATTGCGGTTGCCCGCCTCGCTCTGATATTCAGGCGCCGCGATGAATTGATGTTTGACTGGCCGGAGACTCACCGCTGGCTGTTGTTGTTCAGTCTTTTCCTTGGTATTTACTGGGCAGCTCAGCTGGGCAGCACCAGTTTCGACACTGACGACGAAATTTACAGCTGGAACCTGTGGGCGATTCAGCACTACCAGAACGAAGCGGTCGATTTCTACTACACGGGCGCGCCCTACCCGCAACTTTTCTCCATCCTGATTTCCTACTGTTATAAGTTACTCGGTAGCATAGAGTTGCAATTGCCCGTTAAAGCAATGTTCGCCGTATTTCCCATTGCCCTGTGGGGGGCAATCGCAGTTGCACCCAAAGAAGCCTCTTTCGCTAATGCGATACGATCCGTCGTGGTGATGTTGCTCCTCTTTGTTGCGATAAGGGATTTTTTTGGTGTCGGTTTGGCCGACCCGCTGATGGCCGCCTCACTGGTGGTCGCTATCTTTCTTTTCATACAGTACACAGAAAATCCAAAGCATCGCGAGTTACTGTTTTTTTCGGTGGTATGCGGCGCCGTGGCTTTTTATACCAAGCAATCCGGATTGATCTGGACGCTGTTCTCTCTGCCCGCAATCGCGCTCATCGCGACATGGAGGCGTCGGCTGCCGCCGGTGACGCTGGTTGGTGCGGGCGTGTTGCTGGCGCTCGGTCTAATCTGGGTGTTCGGGGCGGGCAGTGAATTCCACAACAACCCAGGCGTCGTCGCGGCCTCGCAAGAAGGAAGAAACACCTTCGAGCAGTTACTCTTCGCCATTAAAAAGTACGGCATCAAACCTTTAGTGCCGCTGTTTCTCGCAGCAGCAGCGTTCGGTGTATTGCGAGTGCGCCGCCATCGCGACATCCTTTTTCTTTTCCTCCTGCCTGCATTGGTTGCATGGCTGCTTTACGGTGCTTACAGCTTGCGTCTGGGCATCCATGTGGTAGCTGTGTCGGCACTACTCCTTGCGGTAAGCGGCTATCCGTTGCCGGCAATATTGGGCGGCGGAGATATGCCCCGGACTGAGCGGTTCATGAGCCGCTATGCGTTGATCTTTGCGGTCATGGTACCGGTGCTAATTGCCGCCGCCGCGTTCTATCAAGCCAACAAAAATTTAAAAATATATGGCAACCAGTTCTCGCTTTACATTGCGGGTAAAAATACCATAGTCAGGTTTTTTGGCAAGGACGCGGGATTTGTCTTTACAGAACTATATGACCGCCCGGATTTATTGCTATGGGTGCCGAGCAATTACATCTATGGCGTGTTCTACGGCCACACCCCGATGATGCGCCCTAATTTACGAAAAACACCGCAGTACAATGTCGCCATGTTGCTTGAAGAGATTAAGTTGCGCCGCCCAAACTACCTGTTCGATGCTGGGCAATGGGTTGACTATGGCATAGCCTCCGGGCTGCTTCGCGAGCTCGCTGAGCAGCAGTGCAGCTATCTTTTCGAGCGGGCGGTGAGACGGAATAAGTACGGCTACGTCATTTATCGTTTGCATAATGATGATGCGCTGATTGAGCAATGCGGCAATAGCCTGCAATCCAGACCCGTCATTTCACCATGAATCAGCCCAGCCTCTCTACGCAGGACCTGGCTGGGATTACCCTGGTTATTCCGGCGTTCGAGCCGGGCAGCGGCTTGGTAGATATCGTCAAACAACTCTCGCAATATCCGTTTCACCTTATCGTCGTCATCGACGATGGATCGGGATTAGCCTTCCAGACTATTTTCGACCAGGTTAAAGCGATGCCAAGAGTCACCTTGTTAACTCACGAAGTCAATTGCGGCAAAGGCGCGGCATTAAAAAATGCATTCCGCTATA
>JBDTPU010000267.1:0-10294 GCA_039932535.1 Gallionella sp.
AGCCGCGTCCGCGCCGTCGCGCAGCTCGAGGAGTCGGTCCACACCGAGCGCGAGCAGCGTCGCCGCGGCGAACCCGAACAGGAACGACACCATGGAGGCGGCGCGGAAGAGCTTGATCCCCGGCAGGACCGCGTACGCGACGTGCCAAACGGGCGTGTGCGCGCCGAGGGCGTAGAGCAGCGCCAGGGCGCCCATGCCAGCGAGGAAGAAGCGCAACGCGCGCCGCCGCGCGCCGAAGAACGACACGCCGGCGAGCAGCAGCACGACGAGCCCGACGTACTCGTGGTTGAGCTTGATCGCGTTCCGGCCCCAGTACGTGCCGTTGGTCCAGTCCGAGCCGCCGGCGTCGTTGCCGACGAACTCCGGCACCACCATCGCGGCCAGCTCCTCCGGGTGGAGCGACCACTGCGCGGCATACTCCTTGTTGTCCGTCGCGGACGCAGACGTCGTGGTCGCGGTGCGGCGCGAATACTCGGTCGAGAGATCGGTGAAATACATGCTGCCCATTGGTTTATGGATGAGCATGCTCATCCACCCTGTAGTTCAGATTGTGCTCTTGATGAGCTCGTTGGTCTTCAAATAAATTCTATTGAAGACGTCAGCAATTTGAATGTGAAAAATATTATAGATTGGCCAAAGAGTGAACTTGCTGCCTACATTTTTGGTGGGAACGAACCGCCAGGAAAACTTTTCACCGCTTCACACGAATTTGTCATTATAGATTCAGAGCAAATGTTTTCCACTGGCCCTAGCCCCTTTGGTAATAGTGCGCCTTGGATGTGGAGAGCTAACCGATCATTTTCGGAGAGCGGCCATGCTTTGGCTGTCACGGTATGTAAGGAGATTTCTTCCTTGCCCGCAAGTTTTGTAGAAGAGGTGCTCGCTATTCCAAACGGCATACTGATTGATCTGCGCTGGCCAATTATGCCGAAGCTAAAGGCAAGTATCGAGTTTGCACGCAACTATGCTCGCTAATAGCATGCACAACATGTAATGAATAAAGTGAAATCGCGAAATACAGGATACTTCATCACCGGAACCGACACCGGTGTCGGCAAGACACTGATCAGTTGCGCGCTGCTGCAAGCATTGGCGGCGCAGGGCAAGCGCGTGGCCGGTTTCAAGCCGGTTGCCGCAGGCTGCGACGAGGACGGGCACAACGATGATGCCAAAAAATTACGCGCGGCGAGCACGATGCCGCTCACCTATGGGCAGGTGAATCCGTATTGTTTCCGCAATGCCATTGCACCACATATCGCTGCGCGAAATGAAGGTGTGCGCATCAACCTGGCGCGCATCCTCACTTCGTATCGCGAGTTGTCCGGGCAAGCGGACGAGGTGATCGTGGAAGGAGCTGGCGGTTTTCTGGTGCCGCTCAATGATGCGCAGGATGGAGGAGACCTGGCGGTGCAGCTCAGTTTGCCCATCATTCTGGTGGTAGGCATGCGCCTCGGTTGTTTGAATCATGCGTTGCTCACAGTGGAAGCGATCGCCGCGCGCGGCCTGACATTGGCCGGCTGGGTGGCCAATGTTATTCAAGGTGATATGGCATCAGTCGACGAAAATGTTGCCGCGCTACAGCAGCGCATCAGTGCGCCATTGCTGGGACTCGTGCCGTATATGGCGGAGCCGGATGCGCGCGTTGCAGGGGAGCTATTGAATCTGGGATCGCTTTGGAGAAAACTTTAAAGTGAACTGAATGGTGATCGATTAAAATAAAAAAGCGCAGGGTAAAAACCCTGCGCTTTTTTATCGAGCCGGGGCGCACTGCGCTTCCGGCCACGATGATTTTATTTCAGATGCGTCACACCGCCGTAACTGCCCAGCCATTTGCTGCCGTCCTCAGCGGTAGCCATCGAAAATACGACATCGGAAATCAAGCCGTCCTTGGTGGTCATGACTTTAAGTTTTTTTCCTTTGATCTTGCTGCCTTCCAAAACAGCAACGCCGTTATTGGTACCAATCCACAATTGCCCGGATGGATCACGGTGCAGCATGAAGATCAGGTTGCCGGGCAAGCCATCGGACATGGTGTAGGTGGTCCATTTTTTTCCATCGAAGCGCGCCAACCCGCCACCCCATGTACCGCACCATACGGTGCCGTCACGATCCACCTGCAAAGATACAATGTAGTTTGGATTGTAAGCGCCTGCTCCGCTCATGCCCTCCAAGCCCATTTCCTTCGCCTGTTGAGCGTGATGTTCGGAAAGCTTGGCGGGATCAACACCGAATTTTGGGTCGTTCTTGATTTTTTCGAACGGCGCGCCTACTTTCCAGTTTTCCCACTTGCCGTCTTTGAAGCGCGCCGGGCCGCCCTCAGTCGCAAACCACATTTCGCCATCCTTGCCTTCTTCCAGACTATAGACCCAATTATTCGGAAGGCCTCCCTTGGTATTTTCCACAGTGAATACATCCCACTTGGAGCGATCTTTCAGATCTCCGCCACGAATACGATTGGCGCCTGACCAGGTGGCGATCCAGGTGTCGCCATTGGAGGCCTTGAGCACTTTGTAAACGAAGGCATCTGCCAGCCCGTTAGGCACATTGTAATTTTCCCATCTGCCGCTGGCAGTGTCGAACAAGGACATGCCGCCGCCATAAGTGCCGACCGCAATGCGCCCATCCAGCTTGCCCACCGTGAATACTCCCTTGGAAAGCAAGCCATCTTTCTGGTCAAAAAAATGAAAATCATCAGTGGCCGTATTGTAGCGAATCACGCCGCCGGAAGTTCCGACCCAGACCTCTTTGCCGTCAATGAAAATGGACTTGACGTTGCTGTTGCCGACGCGGAAATGGGTAAATTTCGTTTTCGGATCTTCCGCAGTTTTCCCGGTGCGCAAATCTTCCTGCTGGCTTCCTGTCGGAGTTCCGGACTGATCGCCGCGGCTGACTGCAGGATGCCCTGGCGGCATTACCGCGCCAGGCTGGATCGCCCCAGTGGTTGCCGGAGCAGGAGGCATTTGCTTCTCACTCAGGGAGTAGAGTCCAGCGACCAAAATGATTACGACGACCGTAATGGCTATTACCGATTTAATATTCCGTTGCATCCAAAATCTCCTTAAAAATTTTTGCTAACCCTTCGATGCATGAACAATCCGCTTACCGTCCGATGAGTGTCACACCGCGTCGGGAGCCGGCCCATATCTCTCCGTTGGGTGCTACTGCGACAGCATAAACATTATTTTCCAGTAAGCCATCTGTTTTGTGGTAATTGTGCCAGTTTTTTCCGTCATAACGGCTGACGCCATTATTGGTGCCGAACCAGAGTACGCCATTGGGTTCTTGAGCGATACTGTAAACGATATCTCCCGCCAGGCCGTCGTGCGTAGTGTAGTTATGCCAATGCTTGCCGTCAAAGCGACTTACCCCGCCTCCCCAAGTGGCGGCCCAGATGGCGTGATCGGGTGTGATCTGAAGGGCAAACACATAGCTGGGATTGTAAGTCAGCCTGCCGTCTCCGGACAACATGCTCAAATCGTGGCGTGAGCGGGTTCCAAGACCCGTATTGGGACTGGGCGCGCGCTTGTTTTTATTGATGGCACCCAATCCATCCTTGTGGCTCCATGAACGCCAGGTTTTGCCGTCGAACATCGAAACACCGCCTTCTGTGCCGAACCAGACGTGATCCTGATCATCCACCACAATCCCGTAAACCCATTCGTTGACCAATTCCTTCACATAAGTGGTGAACTTCATGGTGCGCAGATCAACGTGGTTAACTCCAGCCCACGTGCCTATCCACAGATCGCCGTTATGCTGATTGGCGAAGGAGTAGACCCAGTAATCGGCCAAGCCATGCATCGGGAAGTAAGTCTTCCAGATGCCATCGCGGTAGCGTGAAGCTCCCCCGGCATTGGTGCCGAACCACTTGTAGCCTTCTGAATCCACGCCAATAGTGAATACATATTCGTTTGCCAGTCCGCTGTCGCGAGTAAAGGTATTGCGTAGTTGGTGGGTAGTAAGATCTATTTCATGCACGCCAGTTGAGGTTCCGACCCACAGCGCATTGTTTTTTGGCTCCACGGTGAGGCCGCGTACCATCACATTTTCGCCTACCTCATACGACTCAATTACATGAGGAAAAATATCTTCGCCGGACTGAGCCTGGGTGGGGGCAACACCAAAGCAAGTAAGGAAGAATACTACTGCCAGAAAATTAGGAGATGAGATGCGCATGAGTTTTAAAAATATACCGTAGCACGGAAGCTGAGTCGCGCTTTGGGTTTGTGATGCCAATCAATTCAGTGTACGGAGATAGGCAATTACATTAAGTATTTCCTGATCATTCAATATTCCCCGATAGGATGGCATGGCAGCTTTCCCGTTCTTGATGGAAACTAATAAATCTTCGTCGGGTTTCATCAAACCTTCGTTTTTGGCAAAATTAGGGGCGCCAAGCATAACACTAATGCCAGCTACGCCGTGGCATGTTGCACAATGCAGGGCATACAGGTCGGCTCCCTTGTTTGGATCAGCCGCATGAGATAAACCCGACGCGCTTATCAATACAAGCAAGGCAAGTAATTTTGATTTAAGGCGCGGAATTTTTAACATTTTTGAAGGCATTATTTTGTTTTCACAGGGGCAGTTTTTTCAGATGCATTTTTCGCGGTTGCTTCATCATCCGCGTCTACCTTTTTCGCAGCGGCTTCATCATTGGTTTTTTTGGTGGCTTCTTTTTTCGCCACCGCCTTGGCTCTCTCGGCTTCAAAGGCAGCTTTTTGCGCAGCTGCACTTGCAGCAAGCTTATCGTCAATTATTTTTTTCGCGGCTGCTCTTAAAGGAGGTAATTTGGCTTCCCAAATTTTGGCTTGGTCAAGATCGATGGCTAGCCCCAGATCACCCAACCGGTACGCGGAGGCCAGAATTTCCACAGCAGGCAGGTAATTTTTTTCCGCAGAATGTTTAATCCAGTATAGTGCTTTCCCTGAATTCTTTTCCACCCCTTCGCCCACCACATACATTTGACCCAGATCATACGCTCCAGCGGCATCGCCCTGATAAGCGGCTGTGAGAAACCAGCCGACCGCTGCCTCATTTTCCTGGGTGCTATGCATGATTTCGCCGAGCTCGACTTGAGCGGGTATGTGGTTCTGTTCTGCAGCCAGCCTTAAAAATTTTATGGCCTCAGATAGATCTTCACCCTTTAGAGCGTTTTCCGCACGCGCCATGTCCGCCGCTCCGTCTGCCCTGGCCAATTGGGGCAGGGCGAACACCATGAAAATACTGATCCAAAATAATTGACTGAATTTTGTATACATTTTCATTATCTCCATAAACCACAGCCAGAAATTGACAATAAGCCATATTGATTTCAGAGGCTAGTATATCAAAAAACCCGGCCGAAGATATTCTCAGGCCAAAGAGAAAAGGTTTCACTTTTTCCTTTGGCAGATTATCATTTGCTCGCGGGGGTGACTAAATATCCGAACTTACAGCGATATATCAAACCTTACCGTAGCCGTATTTTTAACAGGCATCATTACTTTAAGGAGAACTATCATGGCTAAAGGACAGCAACGTAAAAATAAGGAAGCAAAAAAACCCAAGAAGCAGCCCGTGCCTGCCGCGATTACAGGCGTAAATATCACATCGCACTAACAGCGGCAAGAGGGGCGCGATTAGCGGATGGCTATGCAGCCCACCGCCGCGCTCCTCGGCGTTGGCAACACTGCCGCTGCTCGGCCTAGCAACCATGCCAAAACGCACTACTCCAGATCATGCCCGGCTCGACCAGGTTGTCGCCGATGCGCGGCAGCATAGCAACGAGCGCGAAGCAACTTATCGCGAGCGGGCGCTCAAATTATTTCCGTGGATTTGCGGGCGATGCGGACGTGAGTTTTCCGGCGCGCGTTTGCGCGAGCTGACGGTGCATCACAAAGATCACAATCATGACAATAATCCGCCGGATGGCAGCAACTGGGAATTACTTTGTCTGTATTGCCACGACAACGAGCACTCGCGCTTGCTGGAAGAACAGACTCGTCCGGGAAATCGCGATAACCATTCAACCGCAGCAACCCATAACCCATTTTCCGATCTGCAAGCATTGCTGAAAAAGAAATGACGATGCGATGAAATAGCAGGCAAAAAAACAGGAGAGCCTAAGCTCTCCTGTTTGCAAACAACCTATCCCTAAAAAGCTGAGGATAGGAAACCTGAAAATTAAAACAACGTGGCGAGATTGATGGTAGTTTGCTGGCTGCCAATTGCGGCAGTATTGGTCGCATCCCAGAAATCGCCGCTTTGTCTGGTGTGAGTCAGACTCAGCAAAACATTCTGCGCCAGCTTATAAGTACCTTCGATCAACCATGCATTGTCGGAGGCATTGGTTGCTGTGCCAACGGCCGCACCACTTTTACCGCGGCGAAGCGCCATCCCCACTGTAGCTTTACCGGGAATCACCCCCAGTTCGCCCGCAAGATTGAGAGAACTCCGGGTGTCTGTCCCGCCGTTATACATATTGCCGTTAGCAGTATTAGCGGGAGCCCGAGCATAAGTAGCATAGAAACCGACCGGCATGCTGCCCAATGAACCTTGCATCTGACCATCAATAGCAAAGGCCTTGGTGTCCGTCAGCGCTACTCCGCCTGCTGTAACTGCCCCCGTATAAGGATCACTGCTTTCAAAAGTAACAAGGGTAGAAGAGCCGCTCCAGTTCTGGATGCCCGCGCCGATATCCCAGCCTGCCAAATCAAACGTACCGGCCACGCGAATATAGGTGGAGGTCATGGCAGCACTCGTACCGCCCAGGTCGGAAGGCCCAACCTGATTGAACTTGGTGAAGTTGATGAAACCCATCGGGTTGTTTACGACGAAGGCAATCCCGGTTGCCTGGGTGCCGGTGCCGATATATTGCTGCGCAGAAAGAATGGGTGCAATGGAGCCATTGAAATCGCCGCCGATGAACATCATGGTATGCACAGCGTTGGCACCAGTGTTCAGCACTTCATAGCCGTAAGATGCGCCCTGACCATTGGTGGTGTAGGGCACTACGCCTGCGCGGGTGCCGTCAGCTACTTCCCAAAGCATAGGCAACTTCGCAGATGCAAGGCCAGCACCGGTTCCTGCTTCAGTCAACATACCCAGTTCGGTCAATGCGCCGATGTTGTCGCTGACGCGACCGCCCACGAACAGTGAAAATTCACCATTGGTCCCAGGTACGTATACCGTGCCATCACCCGGATTGCGTACGCCATCCGGAGTGCCGGCACCTGCGGCATTGGTCTTGGTATAGCCTGCTGTGGTCAGCACGGCCATATTCAGCGTATTGGGAATGGAGAGATTATCCCCTTCCACTTTGCCTTGTGCGCCTATTATGGTAAATCCGCTAGCCTTAAATGCACGCCCAAAATTATTTAACATTGGAAAGTGCTGGAAGTGACAAGCCGAACATTCCATACCGGTTTGACGAGCGAACAACGGCAACGCAGATGCTTCCGACGAGAATGTAATAGCAGCGATTAAGCTTGCCAGGAAGAAAATAATTTTATTCATAACTTTGCCCTTTATGTTGAGAATACGGTTTATGAGCTTACAGATGTGCTACTCCAAAACACCGACAGATTGGTTAACGTTATATAACTCAACTACTTCTCCCCCGCATTTGCTCATCAGCCAATTCAATTCAACAGACGACATTCGAATTCAAATTGAACTCATGTTTCGAATGTCTAAAGCTTGGGGCTTCAGAGCAAGACTGAAACATATCACATTTTGCAAGAAGTGTTGAAATAAAAACTACGGATTTTGCATTGGTTACGGCGCTAGTTATTATTGTCAGACTGGCGACCGGATTTTTTTCCGATCCGGCTTTCTTTTCCCGCCAGCAGGTTTTTGATATTATTTTTATGTCGCCAGATCAGCAGTAATGACATGATGCAGGATGCCAACACCCACGCGCGTGGCAAGCCCAGCAGCATCGCGTAGAACGGTGCAGTAACAGCGGCAAGCAATGCTGCCAAAGACGACAGGCGAAACACTGCCGCCACAATCAGCCAGGTAGCCAACCCGCCCAAACCCAACCAGACATTCAACGCCAGCAATACTCCCAGCGCGGTCGCTACCCCCTTGCCACCCTTGAAACGCAGGAACACCGGAAACAAATGTCCGATGAACACCGCCAGCGCCACTGCTGCGACCAGCATCGTAGATTGCGCATCGGGCGGAAAAAACCGTATTGCGACAAACACTGCCAGCCAGCCCTTCGCTGCATCGCCGAACAACGTCAACGCTGCTGCTGCTTTTTTGCCACTGCGCAACACGTTGGTCGCGCCGGGATTGCCGGAACCATAAGTGCGCGGATCGGCCAGACCAAATAGTTTACTGGTAATGACTGCAAAGGAAATCGAACCCAGTAAATAGGCGCACACAACAAAAGCCAAGGTCATCATCGGGAATATCTTAGAATACACGGACGCGAATTTTACGCCATTCTTTCAGCACTGCCATGGACATCATTTTTTTACGCGAACTCAAGGTCACCACATTGATTGGTATCTACGAATGGGAAAAGCGCGTGCCGCAGACCTTGCAGCTCGATCTGGAAATCGCGCTGCCCAGCAGCCGCGCGTGCGTTAGCGACGATATCAACGACGCGCTGGATTATGCCGATGTCGCGCAACACATCCAGACCGTGTTGAGCGAGGGGCATTTTTCCTTGCTGGAAACGCTGGCCGAACACATCGCGCAAATCATCCTAAAAGATTTCAAAGCCCCATGGGTCAAGGTCAGCGTCGCCAAGCTGCAAGCGATACGCAACTGCAAGATGGTGGGGATCAGTATTGAGAGGGGACAGGTTAAATAGTTGTAAGTTGCTATCAGCAGACCCTTCGACAAGCTCAGGGCGAACGGCCTTATATAAATACCCTACCCTCTCGGGTGATGGTCGTGATGCAATTTCTTCAACCGCTCCCGTGCGACATGCGTGTAAATCTGCGTCGTAGAAATATCCGCATGGCCCAATAACATTTGCACCACCCGCAAGTCTGCGCCGTGATTGAGCAGGTGCGTGGCGAACGCGTGGCGCAGTGTGTGCGGCGAGAGTGATTTATTCAACCCGCCATGCGCGGCGTGCTTCTTGATCAGGTACCAGAACATCTGGCGCGTCATGCCTTCACCGCGTGCGGTGACAAACAGCGCATTGCTTATTTGTTTGTCCAGCAACACGCCGCGACCATCCGCCAGATAGCGGCGCAGCCAGTCCAGCGCTTCTTCGCCGAGCGGCACCAGACGCTCTTTGTTGCCCTTGCCCATTACGCGCACCACGCCCATGTCCATGCTCACCTGTGTGATGCGCAAGGTCACCAGTTCCGATACGCGCAGGCCGGTGGCGTACAGCACTTCGAACATGGTGCGGTCGCGCAAGCCTAATGGGGTTTGAACATCCGGCGCGGCCAGCAGTTGTTCGATATCCTGTTCGGTCAAACTCTTGGGCAGATTGCGCGGCAGTTTCGGTGTATCAATTTGCAAGGTGGGATCGACGTTGATTTTATTTTGCCTGAGCAAATAGCGGAACAGGCGCTTGAGACTGGAGATATTGCGGCTGGTGCTGCTGGGCCTGGCTTTTAAAGCGACGACCAGATGGGCGAGGTAGCCTTGAATGTCGCCGTGCGTGGTTTGCAGGATAGATGCGTCGCGCTGTATTTTCAACCACGCGGCGAACTTGTTCAGGTCACGTCGATAACTATCCAGCGTGTTGCGTGACAGGCCGTCTTCCAGCCACAGGGTGTCGCAGAATTCGTCCAGCAGCTCAGCGTTGTTCATTCCCCCTCCCCAACCCTCCCCCATAGGGAGAGGGGGTAATCGTAGTGCCTTCATGGGCTAACAGCCAGCGCTTGATGTCAACAGACGAGCCGCTGGCGTGACGCATGAAACCGCCCAGGCCGGACTTACTTATCACGCGATGGCAGGGAATGATGATGGGGATGGGATTGGCGCCACAAGCCTGGCCGACTGCTTGCGCGCCGGATTTTAATTCAGCCGCCAGCTCGCCGTAGCTGCGCGTTTTTCCGCGCGGGATGTTGCACATGGATTTCCAGACTTTGTGCTGGTGCGTTGTGCCATCGGGGTTGACCGGAAGGTCGAAGCGAAAATCAGGATCAGCAAAGTAAGCGGACAATTGCTCGCATGCCTTTTTTGCAAAGGGGTTGCTTGGCGGCTGTGGCTTGGTACCACGCGACAGAAACTCGATGCCGGTCAATGCATCGTCTGAACAGTGGATGCCGAGCACGCCGAACGGGACAGCAATTTTTGCTTGATAGGCCATATCGGAATGATAGCGCAAAAAAACGGG
>JBDTPU010000268.1:0-2988 GCA_039932535.1 Gallionella sp.
AGTAAGTGGGCTAATAAAATCCTTTGCTGCGCGTGATGCCGCTTAACGTAAACACGTCAGGCTTCAAACCAACGGACTTCATTTTTATGTGCATAAAGAACTGGCGAGGGTGGTTGCTGGGCGAAAAACATCGCACGCGGTGCACTAAAAGTAGGCAATCCACTATCCGTCAAGCCGGATGTGGAATTGACACACGCGGGGTGCGGGAGAACAACTAAATGATGGATATTGGCGATGTGGCGGTGCGATTGTGGATGCAGCGATGCGGGTGACGTTTAGCGCGTAAGTTACAAAATGTCATTGACTGAAATTGTCCGCCGCAGAATACGTCAAGCAACGCATGGCTTGCAGTGCGTATTAGTACCGTGAATTATGGACGAGCCGAAGAGGACAACCGCATGAGTAAAAAGATCATCAAGTCTGATTCATCCGCAGACCACATTGTGGTTTTTCAGGAAAAAGCCATCCGTCGATCCTGGCATGGAAGTGAATGGTGGTTTTCTGTGGTGGATGTGTGCGCGGTACTTACCGATAGTGCCGATCCTGGCGCTTACTGGCGCAAGTTGAAACAGCGGCTGAATGCGGAGGGAAGTGAAGTCGTGACATTTTGTCACGGGTTGAAACTAGCGGCTCTGGACGGCAAACAGCGCGTTACCGATTGCGCCAACACCGAAGGATTATTCCGTATCATCCAGTCTATTCCTTCGCCCAAAGCCGAACCGTTCAAGCGCTGGTTGGCGAAAGTGGGTTATGAGCGGGTGAAGGAGATCGAGAATCCGGAGCTGGCCAGCGCCCGCGCCCGTGAGCTGTATCAGGCCAAGGGGTATCCGCAGGCGTGGATCGAGAAGCGTCTGCGCTCCATCGCCGTACGCGGCGAGTTGACTAACGAGTGGAAAGAACGCGGCGTGCGGGAGGGCAAGGAATATTCCATCCTCACCGCTGAAATCGCCCGCGCCACTTTCGGTGTAACACCAGGCGCGCATAGTCGGCTCAAGGGGCTTGGCAAGGTGAAGACCGGAAATAATCTGCGCGATCACATGACCGATCTGGAGCTGATTTTCTCTATGCTGGGAGAGGCGAGTACCACGGAAATTGCGCAGCGCAAAGATGCGCAGGGCTTTGAAGGCAACCGCAAAGCCGCCAAGCAAGGCGGTGCTGTGGCAGGCAATGCCCGCAAAGAGTTGGAGATGAAATCTGGCAAGTCGGTCGTTAGCAAATCGAATTATCTGGGTGAAACGGAAAAAAATATTTCACTCAATAAGCCGCCGAAGAAAAAAATACCAAAGGTTCGGAAAGGTAAAGCATGACGGCAGCATTTGGCAATGATGGTTTCGACATTCTTGACGGTGTCCTGATAGGTCAGTCCGTCGGCCAAACAATTCCGGCACTTCGACGATAAAACGCGGGTCGTCGTTGCTCCAGTAGATTACAAGTTCGTAACGGCTGTCCATTGTGGTCACCTCGCCAGCTTGTATTTCAATATCAGGTTGCGCACCTGTTTTACCTGGTAGGCTGTTGCTTTGTTGCCTATCGGTTGTATTCGTTTCAGCCAAATTTTTTTACGCCAGTTTTTTTTGCGGCCTTTTGTAAATCTTCGTCCAGCGTGGCAAGGGGGATGCCCTGGCGTAATGCCAGTTCGAGGTAGGATGCGTCGTAAGCGGAAAGTTTGTAGCGCCGCGCCAGTTGCAGCGTATCGGACAGCGCGTGATGGAATGTCGCCGTGTCCACTTCAATATCCACGCCTGCCAGCATTTCAAGAAACGCACCGCTCCGCGCTTCTGCCACCAAGCCTTTTGCTTCCGCTCTGGCAATGACGTTCGCAACTTCCAGACCCCATGTCGCGGGCACGATGGCGCTGGCCTTTTTCATGGCATCGAGCACTTTGCCGGCATAGGCCAGCTCGCGCGGTTTGCCGTCACCAAAGAACCAGCGCATGGTCACCGAGTTATCGAGGACGAAGTTCATGCGCGCCCCTCTTCGATGAGCACCTTGATATTTACGCCGCGCACCGGATCGTCCCGCATGAACGCCTTGAGTTTTTCTGCTGCCGCAACCTTGTCTTTTGCCCGCACCCCGGCACTGGGCACCAGGTCCGCAATTGCCTTGCCGCGATTGGTGATGGTAAAGCTCTTGCCGGTTTTTACCTGTCGCAGCAACTCAGGGAGCTTTGTTTTTGCTTCATACGAACCTATTTCGATCTTCATGATTTTCCCCTGCAAGATGAACTTTACTTCAGACCAGTATATAGACTAGTCTATTATAAATCAATGGATTTCATGAATAGGAATGATTTTTGAGTGCGGAATCAGCTAGCCCTTCATCTAAATTTTGTTGTCGTCACGCCACTATGTTAATAACGATTGACCAGATTAAAACGAATTCGTTACTATTCTCCTGATGACTTGTCCTTGCATCAATAACCCATTCAGGAAAGAATAAATGAGCCACACCTTATATCAGGCCTCCGTGCAACGAGTGCAGCGTTGCGAACTGGCCGTACCCGGCTCCAATCCGGGCATGTTTGAAAAAGCGCTGAAGAGCGGTTCGGATTTTGTTTTTCTCGACCTTGAAGATGCCGTTGCGCCGGACGACAAGATTCAGGCGCGCAAAAACGTCATCCAGGCGATCAACGATCTCGACTGGAAGGCGCACGGCATCACGCTCTCGGTGCGCATCAACGGGCTGGACACGCAATACATGGTTCGCGATGTGGTCGACCTGGTCGAGCAGGCCGGCCATAAAATCGATACGCTGCTGGTGCCCAAGGTGGGCGTGCATGCGGACGTGTACATGGTCGAGGCGATGCTGAATCAGTTGGAAACGCAGCAGGGACTGAAAAATAAAATCGGTATCGAAGCGCTGATCGAGACTGCGCTGGGTATGGCCAACGTTGAAGACATCGCGCACCACGGCGCAGCAGGACGTCTCGAAGCGTTGCACTTCGGCGTGGCCGACTACGCGGCCAGCAACCGCGCGCGTACCATCAAC
>JBDTPU010000269.1:0-5687 GCA_039932535.1 Gallionella sp.
TCAGTTCTTCCAGCGCGCCCATCAAGGTTTCGGCAACATAAATGCCGCCGTAGGGTCCGAAGTGGCCAGTGCTATCGGGATAGTTGTAAGTCAATATTTTTAACCTCGTTGATGAACGCGGCAATTTTCGCCGCGTCCTTGATTCCTTTGCTTGCCTCCACACCACTCGATACATCTACCGCGTAAGGCCGTGCTTGTTTGATTGCTGCCGCCACATTTTTCGTATTCAATCCGCCCGACAGAATTACCGGCAGCGGCAAATGCTTCGGGATCAATGCCCAGTCAAAAGTCGCCCCGGTGCCGCCCACAATACCTTCCACATGAGCATCCAGCAACAAACCTTTGGCGGTGTGAAAACGCGCCGCGCATTGTAACAAATCCACCCCGGCTTTTACGCGGATCGCTTTGATATAAGGCCGGTGAAATTGCGCGCAATATTCCGGCGATTCGTCGCCGTGAAATTGCAACAAGTCCAACGGAACATTCGCCAACACTTCGTGCACAAAAACTGCTTCGGCATTGACGAACAACCCGACTATCGCTACGAACGGCGGCACCGCATCAGCCAGTTGCGTAGCTTGCGCGATGCTGACATGACGCGGACTGCGTTCATAGAACACCAGCCCGATAGCGTCCGCGCCACTATGTGCGGCGGCCATCGCATCTTCCACGCGCGTGATGCCACAAATTTTTATTCTGGTCATGATCTCTTTTTCATCGACAGTTAATCTGTCCTCTGTCCTCTGTCATCTGTCCTCTGATTGCGGCAATCCCCACTTCGCTTCATATTTTATCCGGCGCAAGTATAAGCCATCCGGCGCAAAGGTCGGTGCTGCGAAACTGCGCTCGCGACCTGCCAGTACCTCGGACAACCAGACCGGCGGATATTTTCCCTTGCCCACATACACCAGACAGCCGACCAGGTTGCGCACCATGTGATGCAAGAATGCATCTGCACTCAAATCAAAAATCAGCATTTCGCCCTGACGGCGAATGTCCAGTTGGTGCAGATTTTTGACTGGCGATTTAGCCTGGCATTGGGCGGCACGAAACGCGCTGAAATCATGCTCACCCAATAAGTATCGCGCGGCAGCCTGCATCGCGGTAATATCCAGCGGAGCATGAAACCAGCCCACCTTGCCCGCGTGGATGGCAGGGCGCACAGCCCGGTTGATCAGCAGATAACGGTAGCTGCGGCCATGCGCAGAAAAACGCGCATGAAATTCATCCGGCACCGGATGCGCCCAACGCACCGCAATGCTGTCCGGCAGCAACGCATTTACACCGCGCACCCAGGCAGTCAGCGGACGTTCAGCCTGGGTATCAAAGTGCGCTACCTGCTCAAGCGCGTGTACGCCAGTGTCGGTGCGTCCCGCTGCGATGACCGCAATTTGCTCCTCGGCAATCAAGCCCAAGGCGCGCTGCAATGTGTCCTGCACTGTCTGCCCGTCCGCCTGACTTTGCCAGCCGAAAAACGAAGCGCCGTCATACTCCACGCCCAGCGCAATCCTCATCGCAGCGACAACCACAATAGCAGCATTGCACCGCTTAGCAACAGCGCATCAGCAACAGAAAAATGACTGGATGGCAACTCCATTTTTCTCTCGTCTGTTACGTGATGCGGCTCAAACAAACTGCGCAAATTATCTTGCCAAGCGTATGTCTCGCGCAGCATTGCGACCTCGGCATAATGCAGTGTCAATGCCAGGCGCACCGCAACTCGTTCACGCGACACGCCTATCAATTGCAATGGCGCAAACAGGGTATACAGACCGGCAATCAATTGCTGGTGATGCAGCCGATCCAGCAATATTGCCAGCCCGGATAAGGCGGCCAGCAGTCGAGTAATTTGCAGCACCCCATCGCCCAATCCTTCACGGCTCGGACTCCATATTCCCAGCTCATCCCACAGCGGCATTCCAGGCGTGCTGTAAGCGTAGATCAGCAATAACGACAGCATGATCCAGCGGGTGCGGCGCAGCAATTGCGTAAATTTGTGGGCTGACAGAAATAGCGCCAACAGTAAAATAAAAGCCATCGCAAGCAACAAAACTTCCGGTGTCAGTAATTGCATAATCACCACCAGCAAACACCATGTCATGATCTGCGTGGCAGGATGAAATTTCACTTCAGAGCCCTCTTAAAAAAAGAAAACGGCAGCCCGAATATCTGGCCGCCGTTAAAGAACAAAACATATACTCAACCGAGTTGTTCGAAAATGGCTTGCGCGGCTGCACGTTGCTCGGCATCTCCTTCGCGCATGACTTCCTCAAGAATTTCACGTGCGCCGCTGCCATCGCCCATTTCCTGATAAGCCCTGGCCAGATCGAGTTTTGTCGCAACTTCCTGCCACTGATCATTTTTGCTTTCTGCTGCTGCTCCGCGCGGCGCTGCGGCTTCATCAAAATTCAAACTGATGCCTGACAAATCGACTTCGGCAACTTGCATGGACGCAGATTTCTGCGCGATATTTTCAACCGGGAAATCCAGCGTAAACTCCATTGCGCCGCTTTCGGGTGCTGCAGGTTTGCTGGCCTGAGGTTGCGCCGCAGGCGGCGTGAATGTGTTACTGCTGGTCACATCGAAAGCCAACTCGTCCAGACTGGGGGACGCGGCTTCTGCCGGTCCACCCGCCGCATGCATTGAAGGATTAGTCGAGGTGACATCGAAATCCATTTCTGCAGCGGGTGTGGCCAGCTTGCCATCAGCAGACATGCTTTTTTCTGCACTGCCCAAAAAGTCCTGTTCCGGCGAGTGGGTAGCGGTGGCGCCCACGTCAAAATCAAAATCAAGCGCCGATGGTTTAGCCTGCGGAATATTTTTTGGTTCCTGCGTGACATCGAAAGCCGTCATTTGCCTGGTGGCGCTACTCGCCTCTTCTATGGTTCCGCCGCCGCCCCCATACAACGGATTATTCGGTTCCAGCTTGCGACCCATCGCAATAGCTTGTTGCCATGCCTGCTCATCGCCAGAACTCTGTAATTGCCGTGCAATTGACGCAAAGGAATTTGTATCCTTGCGATTGGCATAAATTCCCAGGAGCTTGAGATGGATCTGGTGATTGTTCGGCGTGTGTTGCAGTGCTTCCGTGAGTATTTCTTCAGCTTGAACGTCGCGGCCAAAATTAAGGAACAAGTCTGCTTCACTGATAGGATCGACGTGTTCTGCCTGTGAGGTTGCCAGCGCCTGCGGAGCAGCTGAAAAAGTAAAGTCGCCTGTGTCTGGAGAAGGTACAACCGGCGCAGTAATGCGCCCGGTAGCCGAACCGGGATCTTCTATAAACTCATTTGCTCCCCCAATAGAATTTTTTTTTCTGCGCCGCAACAGCATAAAAATCACTCCACCCAGAATAAGCAGAACAACCGCGCCGCCCACCAGATAAAGCGGCTCGCCCAGAATCTGATCCAGCAGAGCGGGTTCCGGTTTGACCTGTTTTGGTTTGGGCGTTACCACCACTGGCGCGGGTTTAACGGCGCTTACAGCCGCAGTGACAGCGGATTTAGGTACAGCAGCAGGCTGCGCCAAGGCGGCCACCTCAGCTTTCAATTGGGCGAGGCGCTGCATATCCTTAAGATTTTTCTCCAATAACGCCGTGCGTTCCTGCTCTTCTTTCAAGGCCTTGTTGCGGCTAATTTCTTCTTCCCGCGCAGCATTTTTCTTGTCTTGACCGGACAGGGATTTGCCGCCAGCGCCCGTCCCGACCTGATCTCCGGGAGCTTGCCCCTTGGATAATTTCAGCACTTCCTTGGCGGACTCTTTAGCCACCGGAGCCATATCGGCTACCGAACTATTGATCTTGCCGCTCGTCGCTTGCTGCGTGGCTTGCGACTGATTGCTCAGCGCCGCCGCACTGGCCAGCTTTTGCCGGTAAGCATTCCAATCAGCCGCCTGGGCATGAATTTCCTTGACCGCATCAGACTGCGACACACTCATCACTTCCTGCTTGGTGGGCACATACAGAATTTTCCCCGCCCGGATACGGTTCATATTTCGGGCGTCGAACTTGTCGGCGTTGCTGCGATACATCGCGACCAGCATACGTTCAAGGCTCATATCAGCCAGCTTGTATTGTTCCGCGAGTTTATACATCGTGTCACCGCGATGCACCGGAAGCCATTCTTTATTTTCCTGCATCGCCACCACTGCCGAAGCAGCCTGTTCTGCGGGCTTGGCTATGATTGCTGGTGCGGTCTGTTCAGGTTTGAGGGCAATTTCTGGTGTCGTTTCCTCAGGCTTGACTGCGGTTTCTGCCGTGGCTTCGCCAGGCTGGGTTGCGTTTTCTGGTACAGCCTGTTGCGCAGGCTGAGCAATTTCTGGTGCAACAGGTTCCGTGGGCATGACTGCGGATTCCGGGGTCGCTTGCCCTGGTGTGGCTGCGATTTCTTCTGGCGCGGCAGGCACGGCTGACGCAGCTATTGGAGCTACCTCAGGTGCGGCTTGCACTTCAGGTGTGACAGCCTGCACTTGAGCTTGAGCAGGTTGTTCCGGCACATAGCCGGGAGGATCAAGCAGAAAAGTATATTCGCGGGACAGCTTGCCGGAAGACCAGGTCAGTTCCAGCAGCAGACTGACAAAAGGATCATTGACCGGTTGCACGCTACTGGCCTTGATGTACGGCTGACCGTCCGCGCGGCTCTCAATCTGAAATTTGAATTTGTTGCTATACGGATATTCCAGCCCGGCATTCTTATAGGCTTCGGGCGACGCAAGACGAGCGACCAGGCTGTCTTTTTCAGTCTTGCTGATGGCGACTAATTCGATGGTGGCCTTGAGCGGTTGCCCCAGGGCAGACTCCACATTGATTCCGCCCATGCCGACGGCGGAAACAGCAGTTGACACCATCAACGCAACTACACCAAATAGTTTCCACATAACGCGCTGCTTGCCTGGCGCTGTTTGCCGACTTGGAAAAAAGGCTATAACCCCGCGCTGGGCGGGCGTTTTATAGATGCTTAACAGGATCGCTATTCGTTGTATCAGTTGGTTCACCAGTGATTTTCGCACGCGATCACCCTTATTTATGGACAATATAAAATAACATCATAGAGTTATCAGCACAAGCTGATAATATTGTTCGCATTATGTCTCAACTGAAGTATTTCGCAATTAAAATTTCTGCAATCTGCACACTATTCAGTGCCGCACCCTTGCGCACATTGTCGCTGACCACCCACAGATTCAAACCCATCGGATGCGAAATATCTTCGCGGATGCGCCCGACATAAGTCGCGTCATTGCCCGCTGCGTCTATCGCGGTCGGGTATCCTCCCGGCTCGCGCTTGTCCATCACGATCACACCAGGAGCCTTTTCCAGCAACGCACGCGCCGCGGCGGCAGTAATTTTCTTGCGGGTTTCGATATGCACCGCTTCGGAATGCCCATAGAACACCGGCACGCGCACCGCAGTCGGATTGACCACGATGGTATCGTCTTCCATGATCTTCTGGGTTTCCCAGACCATTTTCATTTCTTCCTTGGTGTAGCCGTTTTCCATGAACACATCAATCTGCGGCAGCACATTAAACGCGATGCGCTTCGGATACACCTCGACTTCAACATCCTGCTGATTGAACAGCGCGCGGGTCTGCTCGGCGAGTTCGTCGATCGCCTCCTTGCCGGTACCGGACACCGCCTGATAAGTTGCCACATTGATACGCGCGATGCCTACCGCATCATGGATAGGCTTG
>JBDTPU010000270.1:0-2283 GCA_039932535.1 Gallionella sp.
GCCGAGGACGCGAGTTTTGTCGACCACGAAGGCTTCGACTGGGAAGGCATACAGAAGGCTTACGCAAAAAATCTCAGGAAAGGCAAAATCGTGGCGGGCGGCTCCACCATCAGCCAGCAGCTCGCCAAGAATTTATTTCTCTCCACCAAACGCACTCCCTGGCGCAAGCTCGAAGAAGCGGCGATTACCCTGATGCTGGAAACGGTGATGGACAAGCAGCGAATTTTTGAAATTTACCTTAACGTCATCGAATGGGGCAATGGGGTGTTCGGCGCGGAAGCGGCCGCCCGTCATTATTATCAGGTGAGTGCGGCACAGCTTTCCGCGGAACAGGCTGCGAAGCTCGCAGCGATGGTGCCCAACCCGCGTTATTACGACAAACACCGTGAAGCGCGCGGCATGTTGCGCAAGACCGATATCATCAAGGCGCGCATGGATGATGCGGAAATTCCCTGAGCAGGCGCGCGAGGTTTTCTTTACAATAGCCCGCGATTTTATAGGAATGCGCGATGACTGACACCCACGAAGAACATCACACCGATAATGTGCAGGAACACCTCAAGCAAGTGGAATCGCTGCTGCATAAACACGTCTTGCTGAAAGAGGTTATTCATCGGCAAGAACTGCCGCGCGAAGATCGCCACGAATTGGTTGAAACATTAGTACACAAACAACATCTCGCCGAACTGCGTCGTAAGCTCGACAGCCTGCACCCGGCGGACATTGCCTACATCCTGGAAGCCTTGCCCATTGAGGAGCGTTTGCTGGTATGGGATTTGGTCAAGTCGGAGCGCGATGGTGAAATTCTGATTGAGGTTTCTGATGCGGTGCGTGATTCGCTGATCGCCACCATGAACCGCGAGGAATTGAGTGCCGCTGCGGGGCAGCTCGACACGGACGAAATTGCCGACCTGGCTCCAGACCTGCCGCAAAACGTGATGCGCGATGTGTTCAAGTCGCTGTCTATCGAAGAACGCGAGCAACTGCGTGCCGCGATTTCTTATGAGAAAGATTCAGTCGGCGCGCTGATGGATTTCAACATGATCCCTATCCGCAGCGACATCTCGCTGGAGGTGGTGTCGCGCTATTTGCGCCGCTTTGATGAACTGCCTGATCATACCGACCAGTTGTTTGTGGTCGACCGTGATGACCGTTTCACCGGGGTGTTGCCGCTCAACCGGATCGTGGTGAATGAGCCGGAAGTGATCGTCAGCCAGGTGATGGTGACGGATACCATACAACTGCATCCGGACGAAAAAGCCGAGCAAGCCGCTCAGGCTTTTGAACGCTACGATCTGGTTTCCGCGCCGGTGGTGGACGAGGATGGCAAGCTGGTCGGACGGGTGACGGTGAACGTGGTACTGGACTTCATTCGTACCGAAGCGGAAAACGATTTGTTAAACCAGGCCGGCTTGCGCGAAGAGGAAGATATTTTCGCCTCAGTGTGGAAAAGCGCGCAGAACCGCTGGACGTGGCTGGCATTGAATCTTTGCACGGCATTTTTTGCCTCGCGGGTGATCGGGAGTTTTGAAGGCACGATTGAAAAATTCGTCGCGCTGGCCACGCTGATGCCCATCGTCGCGGGTATTGCAGGCAACTCGGCGAATCAGACCACCACCATCATCATCCGCTCGCTGGCTCTGGGGCAAATCACCCACGATAATGCACGCAGATTATTGCTGAAGGAGTTGGCCATCAGCGGCTTGAACGGTTTGGTGTGGGGCGGGGTTGCGGGATTATTCGCTTACCTTTTGTATCACAGCGTTTCGCTGGGCGTCGTGATGACCAGTGCGATGGTGCTTAATTTATTGGTAGGTGCAACCGTCGGCCTGGCCATTCCGCTCATCATGCAAAAGCTCGGGCGTGACCCGGCGATCGGATCCAGCGTGATGATCACCGCCATTACTGACAGCGCCGGATTTTTTATCTTCCTCGGATTGGCAACGATATTCCTGATTTAAAACGAGAGATCAATACGGAATTTAACCGCTTGCCCAAGACCGGTCAGTGACGGTCTGACAGGAATTTCTGCCTGAACTCAGGATTGATTAAAATTTTTTTGAGGGGAAAGAACAACGTCCCGCAATGAATACGGGTTGTGGAGGAGGAGGCTGGAAAAATTTAAAAAGGGCGAGGAAGTAAACCGCGCCCCTTGCGAGGCAAAACTACGCGCCCAAAATACCCTTGCCAGCTGATTTCTTGGCTGCTGGCTTTTTGGCTACCGCCTTTTTAGCTGCCGGTTTCTTGGCTGCGGCCTTTTTAGCAGCTGGCTTCTTAGCAGCT
>JBDTPU010000271.1:0-2253 GCA_039932535.1 Gallionella sp.
GCGGCTCGGCCGACCTGGACCCATCGACGAAAACGGCCTTGAAAGGCTTGGGTGATTTCAATCCACCGCCGGCGAAAAACACGGATGTACAAGGCTCCGATGGCGGCGGCTGGAGCTATGCCGGACGCAACTTGCACTTCGGTGTGCGCGAACATGCGATGGGCGCCATCGTCAACGGTCTCGCCACGCACGGCGGCTTTATTCCGTACGGTTCAACTTTTCTGATTTTCTCCGATTACATGCGCCCGGCTATTCGGCTGGCGGCGCTGATGGGGTTGCACATCGTGCACGTATTCACGCACGACAGCATCGCTGTCGGCGAAGATGGTCCGACACATCAGCCAGTGGAACAACTGGCCAGTCTGCGTGCGATTCCCAACCTCGTCGTTATCCGCCCAGGAGATGCCAACGAAACCGCGGTCGCCTGGCGGGTTGCGCTGGAAATACGTGATCGGCCAGTGATGCTGATATTGACCCGGCAGGATCTGCCCACGCTAGATCGCAGCTACTATGCCGCAGCGGATGGATTGCGTCGCGGCGCCTATATTTTGAGTGATGCGCCGGATGCCATGCCGGAATTGATTTTGCTCGCCAGCGGTTCCGAAGTAGGCCTGATCGTGGCTGCCGCAGAACGCCTGCAACAGCAAGGGATTGCCGTGCGTTGTGTGTCGATGCCAAGTTGGGAGCTGTTCGAAGACTTGTCGCAAGCGGAACGCGATGCGGTGCTGCCGCCTTCGGTCACTGTGCGGCTCGCAGTTGAACTGGGCGTATCCCAAGGCTGGGATCGTTATATAGGTGCGCATGGTGACATGCTCAGTGTGGAGCGCTTCGGCGCCTCCGCGCCGGACGCAATTGTGCTGCGCGAATACGGTTTTACCGTCGATAACGTTTGCGCTCGCGCCAAGGCACTGCTTGCTGAAGCCGGTAGTCAGCGCCTTGCTTAAATTGACGGCAAGTCGAGCGGCAATGCATATTTTTTCGCGTTAATGTGGATTGACGCACATACAAAATTTTGTGTGTGCGTCATAACAACTGCAACACCCAAGTTTGCAGTCGGCGTTATTGCTACATTTTTTCTGCCACTAAATTTTCTACAAAGGAGCCCAAGATGGAACATACCCTGCCCGCACTGCCTTATCCCATGGACGCGCTACAGCCGCACATTTCCAAGGAAACATTCGAGTACCACTACGGCAAGCATCATCAGGCCTACGTAACTAACCTTAACAAGCTGATCAAGGGTACTGAATTCGAGAACGCTACGCTGGAAAACATCATCAAGAAGGCGCCCGCCGGTGATATCTACAACGACTCCGCACAAGTGTGGAACCACACCTTTTTCTGGAACTGCATGAAGCCGAACGGCGGTGCGGCTCCAACCGGAGCGCTGGCCGCTGCTATCAACAAGAAGTGGGGTAGCCACGACGAATTCAAGAAGGCCTTCCAGACTTCTGCCGTGGACAATTTCGGTTCCGGCTGGACCTGGCTGGTGAAGAAGGCCGATGGTTCGGTGGACATCGTCGATATGGGCGCGGCTGGTACGCCGCTCACCACGCGCGACAAGCCGCTGCTGTGTGTGGACGTGTGGGAACACGCCTATTACATTGACTATCGCAACCTGCGCGCCAAGTTCGTTGAGAACTTCATCAATCATCTGGCGAACTGGGATTTTGCGGCGAAGAATTTCGCGTGAACTGCCGGTTAACTGCCTGGCAAGGCTGCCATTGTCCTCTTGCAGCTAGCATCAAAGTCAAAACACTTGAAAAATGCAAACTACTAACGACTAGAGTGACTCTTCCCAGAAGTTATTGAATGGCCGACAAAACAAAACCCATTCACTTTTGGCAGGAGATCACATTGATACTCGCACTGAAGTTCTTCGTGCTCTTTATCATCTGGGTAGTGTGGTTTTCTGCCCCCGAACAAGACCCTCTCGACGAACAAACCATCGCCTCAAAGATTCTTTCCCAACAATTTGATAAGGATCATGAGCATGATGCCGTCACCCGAACTCGTTGATATATCGCGGCTGCAATTCGCCGTGACAGCGCTATATCATTTTCTTTTCGTGCCGCTCACGCTCGGGCTTTCCTTTCTGCTGGTCATTATGGAGTCGGTGTATGTGATGACGGGACGTGAGGTGTACCGCGACATGACCAAGTTCTGGGGCAAGCTGTTCGGCATCAACTTCGCGCTCGGCGTCACTACCGGACTGACCATGGAATTCCAGTTCGGCACCAACTGGGCGTATTA
>JBDTPU010000272.1:0-2891 GCA_039932535.1 Gallionella sp.
CACTATGTCGCGCCGATGTTTCACTGGTTTTCCGGTGGGGCAATGCTGGGCGCATTCTTCATCCTCACCGATCCGGTCAGCAGCCCGACCACTAACAAGGGCAAGCTGATTTTCGCAGCAGGTGCGGCGTTGCTCACCTACCTGATCCGTACTTTCGGCGGCTTCCCGGACGGTGTCGCGTTCGCTACGCTGTTGATGAATATTTGCGTGCCAATTATTGTGCTGTACACGCAGCCGAAAGTGTTCGGCAAAAAATCTCCCCGGAATAAAGCAGGCCCGCCATGAGGCGCACCATTGCCAAGGCTTCTCTCATCACCGCGCTCAACCTGCTGGTCTTCGCGATGATCGGTACGGCTTTGCTCGCGCTGACCTACCAACTGACCCATGAACTTATTTCCCGTAGCGAGGAAAAGGCGAAACTGAAACTGGTCACGCAGATCGTGCCATCCGATGCGTACGACAACGACATCATCAATGACACGATGCCACTCGCGCCGGATAAATTACTGGGCAACGACGACACCACCGTCGCCTATCTCGGCCGGGTGAAAGAACAACCTTCCATCGCGGTGATGCAGGTCATCGCGCCCGACGGATACAGCGGCAAAATCAATCTGATCATTTCGATACACTGCGATGGCCCAAGAGCTGGAAGAATTGGTGGCGTGCGCGTAATATCGCACAAGGAAACGCCGGGGCTGGGCGACTACATTGAAATCGCCCGCAGTAAATGGATCACCGGCTTCAACGGCGCTTCACTGGAAGCCATCAAAGAGGGCGACTGGAAAGTGAAAAAGGACGGTGGCCAGTTTGACTACATGGCTGGTGCGACGATCACCCCGCGTGCGGTGGTGAAGGCGGTGCACAAGGCGTTGCAGTATTTTGCGCAACATCGCGACGAGCTGTTCGCAAGGAAAAACACAACCCCTCCTAACCTCCCCTTGTCAGGGGAGGGACAGAGGAAGTTGGAAGGTTCGGTTACAAATTAAGAAATAAATGCTCTGAAACTGTTCGTATAAAGCGACCCAACTCCTCCCCTGGTGGAACTGCTAGCCATTCGACTAGACTATCAAAAGACGATAGCCAAGTCGCTGGTTATGCCAAGGGGAGGCCGGGAAGGGTTTAAGGAGAATCAAAATGACCGCTCAGGAATTCCAAGACATCCTCCACAACGGCGTGTGGAAGCAGAACACCGGGCTGGTGCAACTGCTCGGCCTATGCCCCATCCTCGCGGTGAGCAGCTCGGTGGTGAACGCAGTGAGTCTGGGCCTTGCAACGGCGCTGGTGATGGCGCTGTCCGGTGCTGCGATCGCGCCTATCCGCAACCTCGTGCCGAACGAAGCGCGCATCCCGGTATTTATCCTGATCATCGCGGTGCTGGTCACCGTCGTCCAGTTCAGCATGAATGCCTACATGTATGGCTTGTACGTGGTGCTCGGCATCTTCATCCCGCTGATCGTCACCAACTGTATTGTTTTGGCGCGCATCGAAGCCTTCGCATCGAAGAACCCCGCGCTGCAATCTGCGTGGGACGGCTTCGCGATGGGTCTGGGGCTGACCGCCGTATTGGCGGTACTGGGGGGGCTACGCGAAATCCTCGGCCACGGCACGCTGCTGTCCGGCATCGACCTGGTGTTCGGCGAATCAGCGAAGGCTTGGGTCATCACCGTCGTGCCCAACTATCACGGCTTCCTGCTCGCGATACTGCCGCCCGGAGCGTTCATCACGCTGGGCATGCTGATCGCCGGCAAGAACTGGCTGAACCTGCGCGCCGAACAAAAGCTGAAAGGCAGCAGCGCGATCATCACGCCGGTGGATGGCGGGTGTGCGCCTGCGGCGCATTAAAATTATATGAAAACGATCCCATCGATTACCCTGATTTTCGTTGCTTTGCTTGGCAGTCCATTGTTTGCATTTGGAGATACCGACTGCTCTAACGAATCATTTTCTGAAGTAAATTCATTATCCAAACTTCCAGGTGAAATAGGTGAACTATTAGGGAAAAGTATTTCTGGTACAAATGGCATAGCAGATCGTGGTGAAAAATTTAATATAACGGATGTTGTTTTTGAACAGTTACCATTTCGCCGATTCAACTTGGCAGCCATCAGCTCTAATTGCGTTTTTGCTGCCATAGAACATGGAGGTCGTGGTTACTATATCGAACTGTGGAAGTTCAGGCGTGATAAAGATAAATGGAGTGGTATACAACTACAAAACATACATAGTTTGCCCAACTCGTATCTAGAACTCATTTCTCACGCAAACTAATGGTACCTTTGTAATCAACTTGCGTAGGATGGGTAGCGCTGCGCTCCACCCAACCTACATTGACTAACATTCCATGAACCCCGCCAAACGCCGCGAAATATTTTTACGTCTGCAAGCGGCGAACCCGCATCCCACCACCGAGCTGGAATACAAAACACCATTCGAGTTGCTGGTCGCGGTGATCCTCTCGGCGCAGGCCACCGATGTCAGCGTGAATGCCGCGACGCGGCACTTGTTCCCGGTCGCCAACACGCCGCAGGCGTTGCTGAAATTGGGCGAAGAAAAACTGCGCGAATATGTACAGCGCATCGGCCTGTACAAGACCAAATCAAAACACATCATCCAGATGTGCCAGCTGCTGATGGAACATCACGACGTACAAGTGCCGCAGACGCGCGAAGAGCTGGAAGCCCTGCCCGGCGTGGGGCGCAAGACCGCGAATGTGTTGCTGAATACCGCGTTCGGTCAGCCAGTCATTGCGGTGGATACGCATATCTTCCGCGTAGCCAATCGCACTGGCCTCGCACCCGGTAAGGATGTGGTGGAAGTGGAGAGGAAGTTAATGAAGTTCGTGCCGGATGAATTCAAGCACGACGCGCACCATTGGCTGATATTGCACG
>JBDTPU010000273.1:0-4266 GCA_039932535.1 Gallionella sp.
AATGGAACGTAAGATTTATTGGGGTGTTGCAGCCCTCATCGGGATAATTACCATCGCCAATTTTTTTATCCCCAGCCCGGATAAAGACGAGAATCTATTCCCTTGGCATATTGAACATCCGACGGCAAATAGCACGCGTGTTTTTGGGGTGACGCTTAACGAAAATACCCTCAATGAGGCAGAACAGAGTTTTAAACAAGATGCCCAAGTCAGCATGTTCAAATCTAGGCAAGGCAAGCTGAGCACTGAGGCTTATTTTGATGAGGTGATATTTAACGGGCTCAAAGCAACCATTGTCGTTACTCTGGCAGTACCCGACACGGAGATGCAGGCCATGCTCAATCGTAGCGTGCGTGCCCAGGGAGTAGGGAGCGGCAAACAAATTACCCTCACCCCCGAGGATGTTGCACAAGTGCGCCGCTTGCCTGTTAGCAGCCTGACTTATATGCCTTCGGTACATCTTGAAGAAGCGGTTTTCACCCAACGCTTTGGTATTCCTACTCAACGCATCAAGGAAGCCGATAGCGGGGTAATACATTGGCTATATGCACAACATGGTTTGGACATCACTTTCGATGGTGCGGCAAAACCGTTATTGCAATATGTTGCCCCGTCCGATTTTGCCAAACTCACCGCTCCGCTCATCGCAACCGGCAAAGTGATCGATTAGCTCATTTTTTTCTGTCATCAGGATGGCGGGTAAAATCGTCGCCATCATCGCTGTCCATCAGGATGCGGCTGCCGTCTCCTTCCATATCTTCATACTGACCTTTTTTTACGTTCCAGATCAGTATCCCCACCAGCACTACACCGATGAATATCATGCCCGGAATCAAGCTGTAAATGACTTCCATAATTACCTCTTAAATTTATGCTGACTCTCAGTCGGCATCTTTGAATAGATTACGTATTCGGGCAGCATTACCGATGACCACCAGCGAGCTGATTGGCATCGTAATCGCGGCCATCAACGGGGTTACTCTCGCCATCATCGCCAGCGGCACCATGATAGCGTTATAAAAGAATGATAGACCTATATTTTGTTTGATGGTGCGTAATGTGCGGCGCGACAGCAACGTGGCCAGACGCACTTTATCCAACTCGTTGTGCATCAGCACGATGTCGGCACTCTCCACTGACACATCCGTCCCCGACCCCAGAGCAATGCCCACATCGGCGCGGCTCAGCGCCGGGGCATCGTTGATTCCGTCGCCCACCATCGCTACGATTGCGCCGCGTTGTTGCAATTGCTGTATGACACGATCCTTGTCCTGAGGCAGCACTTCAGCAATCACTTCCATGCCGCCCAGCTGTGCGGCTACCGCTTCGGCCACCACTTTGCGATCACCGCTCAGCAGAGTCATCTTGATACCCTGGGCACGCAGCGTATCCACCATTGCCTGCGCATCGGCACGCAGCTTATCGGCCAGCATCAGCACCGCCACATGCTCACCCGCAATCGCGCAATGCACACTGGTCATCACTTGCTGTTCGAGAACATCGGCACGCAGACAAAGTGTGTCTTCGAGCGCCACCTGATGGCGCAGCAGCCATTGCGCCGAGCCAAGTAATACAGACTGCCCCGCGACCGTGGCCGCGACACCCAAACCCGCAGTAGCCTGAAACTCCGACACTGCAAAATTTTTATAAGATACGTTCTGAACGTCCGCCTCTTGCACGATGGCCAGTGCAACGCTGTGTTCGGCGTAACGTTCTACTGCCGCCGCACAACCTAGAACATCCTGAATATGCTTATCCACGCGGGTTAGCACTTGACTGACCCGCATCTTTCCCTCGGTTAAAGTGCCGGTTTTATCGAACACGAAATGCGTCACCTTGGACAATTTTTCCAACACCTGTCCGTTCTTCACCAAGATGCCGTGTCCGGCCGCCAAGCCGGAGGCGACAGCTATTGACATCGGTGTCGCCATGCCTAATGCGCACGGGCAGGTGATGATGAGTACCGAAGTCGCCGCCATCAGCGCGATTTCAAAATTGTGTGAACTCCACCAGAAGAAGGTAAGCATGGCACACAGCAAAGTCGCCAGCACGAACCACGGAACAATGGTATCGGCCAGCCGCTGGATGGGTGCTTTGGAAGATTGCGCTACTTCTACCAGCCGGATGATTTTAGCCAACACCGTGTCCTGCAAAGTAGCTGCCACTTCGACGATCAACGCACCACTGGTATTCAAGGTTCCCGCTGCCACATTTGCGCCCACCGATTTATTTACCGGACTGGATTCTCCGCTCAACATGGATTCATCCACCGCGCTCTGACCCTGCACGACAATACCGTCCACCGGAATTTGGTAGCCCGGCTTGATCAATACCTGCTCACCGATTTTGACCCCGCGTATCGGTGTCATTTTTTCTTCACCCCCCTGCAACACGATTGCCACGCGTGGCTGCAAGTCCATCAATCGCCTGGTGGCGGAAACTGCCTGATGGCGAAACATCCCTTCCAGATAACGGCCCACCAGAATCACAAAAATCAAATTGGTCACGGTATCGAAATATACTTCGCCCATCTTGCTGCCGCTTAAGGTGATATACAGCGAATAAAGATAAGTCACGGATAAGCCCAGCGCAATCGGCAAATCCATAGTCAGGCGCGTGGCACGCAAACCGCCCCATGCGCCGCGAAAGAATGGAAAACCGGAATACAACAGGGTAGGCGTGGCCAGCGCGAACCCCACCCAATGGAAAAAATTGCGGAACTCATCGTGGTTCGCCCCGCTATATAATGCAATCGAAACCAGCATCATATTCATCATGGTAAAACCCGCGAAAAACAAACGGAACAGCATCGCACGGTTGGATTTTTTGATGATGCCTTCAGCACTTTCGGGGTCGTAAGGGATGGCGGCATACCCGACTTTGCTCAGGGCGCGCAACAAGTCAGAAAGTTTATTGCGCCCGTTATCCCAGGTTAAATGCAAGCGCTTGGTCGCCAAGTTAACCTGAGCGGATTTTACCCCCGCACTGCGCTGCATGGCGCGCTCTATCAGCCATACACAGGCAGCACAATGAATGCCTTCCACCAACAAATGAATGTCGTGCAACTCGCCTTGCTGGGTGACAAATTCCCGCTGGACCTCTTCCAGATCATACATCTCCATATCTCGGGGCGGGGCGGGGGGTGGCGCTAATAAAACTCCTTCCGGAGTACGCTGATAATAACCTTGCAGCCCTGCCGCAAAAATTGCCTCGCATACCGATTTACAACCCAGACAGCAGAACTGGCGCGCCGCGCCGGCCAGTTCACTGTAATAATAATCGTCAGGCGCGATCACCAGCCCGCAATGAAAACAGCCTGCTTGATGCGCAGGCTCAGGTCGGCTAGACATTTCCGGAGGTTTTTATTGGGCTGGCAATACGTAAATATTTCGCGCTACTTCGGATACATCTTTGCCAACTCTGGCCTGCGCAGTCAACATCCATGCACCTTGCAGAGGGAGATTCAAGTATGCCTGATAAATACCCGAAGATACTTCAACCATTTTTACTTTCATATCCGATTGTGAATCAGAGGGGCGATAGGCAAATAGCGTGGCCTGCGCACCCGATAATGTGTGACTGTCTTTATCGTGCACGGAAAATTGATATGTGCCTGATGAACCCAGCAAATAGGTCACTGTTTCTCCCACTATCGTGGAAGGTATTTGCAACTGCATATCCCAGCCCAGTGCCTGGCGTTCAGTGACTTGCTGTAAGACTGTAGATTCATATGCACGGCCATTTTCATAGTAATTTTTGTCCACTAAATTTGGCTTATGCTTCATGGTAATAGAAATTAAAATCATGCTGGCAGAAACACCAAAAATAACCAACCCGATCAACACGACCAACCATTTTTTAGATAACTCAGTAGGTGCTACTTGCATTGCGATCTCCTTCGATAAATTAGCCATTATTTTGGCGGTGCATTAAACATGGTTTCATATTCAGCAATACTTTTCTCATCTTCTGTGTCCTGAACGCGAAAAATAATTTTAGTGATCTCACTATCTATGCCATTTTTAGGGGCTTTGATATAAATGGTGTAAGACGTATCTTTGCCGTGCTTGACCAACAATGGTTGTTCTGCTCCGATCACCTCATAGCCGCGCAAAGCGGTTATCACCGACACCTGCACATACCGATCTTTCTCCTGCTTGTTGACCACTTTCACATCATATTTGTTTCCTACTATTCCGTTGCTTAATTCGGTAAATAAAGGTTGGCGCTCAGGAATGACTCGAAGTTTGAGCGATCCTAAATGAG
>JBDTPU010000274.1:0-3757 GCA_039932535.1 Gallionella sp.
AGCTTGCGTACGCCACCACTCCCCCAGCCGATGCATAAACCGGCGTTCCGGCATCCGCCACAAAGTCCACCCCTTAATGCATCGCATTGGCGCCGGTAAATGGGTCAATCCGCCAACCAAAATTCGAGGAGTAAAAGCCGGTGTGGACGGGCGGGATAGTAGGCAACAACTTGCGGCTTAACTGATTCTGCAACAGCATGGTTTCCAGCGCCAGCAGCTTGTCGCTGCGATCACTGACCACACGGCTCAAATTGTCGATCTGTTGATCCAAGCCGTTCTCCGACATTTTCTGCTCAGGGAAAACGACCAGCGGGCCGCCTTGGGCGGGCGGCTTGGAAAACTGGAATTCTTCCGGTTTCATGCCGGTTAGTTTGGCCAGCCGCGCACCCAGCGCATCCAGGCGTTGCACCCGTGCCTGCATCTGGCCGACGCGTAGCGCCATGGCATCCAGGCTACTATGCAAATAAACCTGCTGTTTTTGTTGTTCGTCGCTTTGCACTTGGGATAATAAGGCGCGCAGATCATCGCTCAAGCCTTCCGGGGCAAAGCGCACCAACGTATACTGCAAGGTCAATGCCGCGCCTAACATCACGCCGGACAGCAATATCAGCAACAGCATAATCTGCCAGCCGCCGAGTGTAATGCTGCGAGTTTTTGCCAGACCATTGGAAACTAGAATAATATTCATGCCTTCCCCTTCCCAGTAATCGAAAATTTGTGGCTCAACCTCTGAAAACATTGCTGAACGGCAACCAGGAACTGCGTCCGCTGCTGGCCAATGTTCAAGCACTCTCGGCCTTGCAACGCCATTTTAGCAGCGTTGCTCCGACCCATCTTGCGCAACCCGAGCAGATACAGGTTTTAAGCCTGAAACTCGGCACACTCAGCGTCGCAGTAGTCAATGCCACCGCCGCTGCAAAATTACGCCAACTCGCACCGGAACTGGTCGTGATGATGCAAGACAGGGGTTGTGAGGTTAGCGGAATCCGCGTCAAGGTGCAAGTTTCCTATGATCGCCTTCAACCCAAACCCGCCCATCACAAACTGAGTAAAGCGGCACAAAACGCACTGACTGAATTGAGCCTGAATCTGAACGATTCCCCGCTCAAGGTTGCACTGGAAAAGCTGGCTAAAACAAAAAGCTAGCTCTCGCTCTTCTGGCATCTGTAAAGCACCTCTATAAAATCGCCAGCCAACCGGCCAACACATAGCGCTCCAGCAAGTATAACAGCCCGAACACCAACAGCAGCAGCACCGTAAAACGCACCGTTTGCCAGGCAAATTCGAGGTAGCGGGGATTGCGCGTAAAAAGATACATACCGCCGCTTAATACCAGCAGCAAGGCTGCCAGCACCATAAATAAACGCAGAATCAACATAGCTGCTCCGCCGTTTTATATCGGACTAAACAGATTGCAGTTGCAGCCGCAGGAACGCAGGCGCATCTTCCACGCTATCGAAGGTGACGTATTCCCAGGTTTCTTCATCGGCGAGCAGCTCGCGTAGCAAGGCATTGTTCAACGCATGACCGGATTTGTAGCCGGAAAATGCGCCGATCAGTGAATGCCCCAACAAGTAAAGATCGCCTATCGCGTCGAGTACTTTATGTTTAACGAACTCGTCGTCGAAACGCAATCCGTCCGCATTCAACACTCGATATTCATCCATCACGATAGCGTTATCCAGACTGCCGCCCAGAGCCAACCCCTGTGCGCGCATGCTCTCCACTTCCTGCATGAAACCAAAGGTGCGCGCCCGGCTGATGTCGCGCACATAGGACTCCTCACCCAGATCAACCGTGACGTGCTGCCGGGTATTGGCGAACACCGGGTGGTCAAAATTGATCGTGAAGGTTAATTTGAAGCCTTGGTGCGGCTCAAAGCGCACCCATTTGTCGCCTTGCTTGACCTCTACTGCCTTTTTGATGCGGATGAATTTTTTGGCGGCCGACTGTTCAACGATGCCAGCGGATTGCAGCAGGAAGACGAATGTACCCGCACTCCCATCCATGATCGGCACTTCCGCGCTGTTCAGATCGACATAGGCATTGTCTATACCCAATCCGGCCAATGCCGACATCAGATGCTCAATGGTGGCAACGCGCACACCGCTTTGCTCCATGCAGGTAGACAAGCGGGTGTCATGAACCAAATCCGCACGCGCACAAATTTCCTCGACCGGCTTTATGTCCACGCGACGAAACACGATACCGCTGTTGACCGGTGCCGGACGCAAACCGAGCGTGACTTTTTCGCCGCTATGCAAGCCGACTCCCGTCACGCTGACCGGATTTTTTAAGGTGCGTTGTTTGACCATGGATTTTTGATTACCGAAATCACTGGATAATTTTACCACAGCCCGAGTTACTTAATTTCGAGGACTGTACAGCTTAAAAACATGGCCATCAGATTTTCTTGGGTGCATCGTCAAGATTTCCCCTGGCTTCATTCCATTCAATCCGCCTGCTTACGCAAAAACGACGGAATGTCATAAGTATCCACGCCGGATTTTTCCATTGCATCCACCGCTGCCCTGCGTCCGCTACGCATGATGGCCGGCTTTTCCAGCTCCCCGTAATTCACGTGGGCCATCGGCTCATCGTGGGTGCCGGTGCGCTGGTAGTCCTGATTCTGATAAACGATTTCCGGCTTGGTTTGCTTGCGCGCCTGCGGTGCGCCGAGGCCGGTAGCTACCACTGTCACGCGCATTTCATCACCCATCGCTTCATCGAACACCGAGCCGACAATCACCGTTGCTTCTTCGGCAGCAAACTGGACACACTCCATCACATCATCAATTTCTTTCAGCTTCAACTTGTTTGATGAGGTGATGTTCACCAGCACGCCGCGCGCTCCGGACATGTCTATATCTTCCAGCAGCGGGCTGGCAATCGCGCGCTCAGCGGCCATTCGCGCACGATCCGGACCCGAGGCAATCGCCGAACCCATCATCGCCATACCGTTTTCCGACATGACGGTACGCACGTCGGCGAAATCCACGTTGATCAAACCGGGCACATTGATCACTTCAGCGATGCCCGCCACCGCGCCCTGCAACACGCCATTGGCTGCCTTGAAAGCTTCCGGCACGGTAATGTCATGCCCCAGCACTTCCATCAATTTGGAATTCGGCACAATGATTAATGAGTCAACATATTCGCTCAGCGCCTCGATGCCGGCTTTGGCAAAACGCATCCGGTTGCCCTCGTAAGCAAATGGTTTGGTGACCACCGCCACTGTCAGAATATCCATCTCCTTGGCGATTTGCGCGACGATCGGTGCGGCTCCGGTGCCAGTGCCGCCGCCCATGCCGGCAGTGATAAAAATCATATGCGCGCCGGTGAGCATTTCTTTGATACGCTCGCGATCTTCTTCCGCCGCCGCCTGGCCGACCGAGGGTTTCGCACCCGCGCCCAGCCCTTTGGTGATCGCGGCGCCGATTTGCAACTGGGTGTGCGCTTTGCTTCGTTTGAGCGCTTGCGCATCGGTATTGATGACGATGAACTCGACTCCCTGCACACCTTGTTCGATCATGTGATCCACGGCGTTGCCGCCGCAGCCGCCCACCCCGATTACCTTGATCACCGCATCCTGCGTTTGTGCTTCCATGATTTCAAACATCGTCATCTCCTTAAAAAATTAACCTCTAAATTTGCTGAATTTATTCAACTTCAAAATTACTAAAAATTTCCCTGAAACCAGGCTTTCATTCTTGCCAGCACGTCACTAAATGAATTCGATTGCATACGCGTCTCCTCA
>JBDTPU010000275.1:0-2478 GCA_039932535.1 Gallionella sp.
TGGCCTGGTGGCGCTAACCCAGACCGACATGAAAAAACTGGTGGCCTATTCGTCGATTTCGCACATGGGCTTCGTTACGCTGGGTTTGTTCATCTTTAACGCTTATGGCATGGAAGGCGCGCTGCTGCAAATGATTTCGCACGGCTTTGTGTCCGGCGCGCTGTTCCTGTGTATCGGCGTGCTGTACGACCGGATGCACTCGCGCAACATCGCCGATTACGGCGGCGTGGCCAACACCATGCCGGTGTTCGCGGCATTCTTCATGTTGTTCGCCATGGCCAACAGCGGCTTGCCCGGCACCAGCGGCTTCGTCGGCGAATTCATGGTCATCCTCGGCGCGGTGAAAGCGAATTTCTGGTACGCCTTCGCCGCCGCCTCCACGCTGGTGTTCGGCGCGGCCTACACGCTGTGGATGTACAAGCGCGTGATTTTCGGCGCAGTGGCCAATTCGCATGTGGCCGGACTGACCGACATCACGCTGCGCGAAAAAATAATTTTCGCAATTTTAGCGCTCACTGTGCTGGGCATGGGAGTGTATCCGCTGCCCTTCAGCGAAATCATGCATGTGTCGGTAAATGATTTGCTGGTACACGCGGCACGTTCCAAGCTGCCGTGATTTAGACATGGTCGGTAGGGTGGGCACGCTGTTGTGCCCACGCGGATTTTCACAACGAATCGGTGGGCAAAGTGCCCACCTACAAAAACTTCGCATCAGTATTTTGCAGCCAATTTTGAGATGATTATGAATATGGATTTGATGATTAATTTAATGCCAGCCAGCGCGGAAATATTCCTGCTGATCGCGACCTGTGTGATTTTGATCGCGGATTTGCTGATCAAGCAAAGTGGCGGGGTAATCACCTACATGCTGGTGCAATTCGCCTTGATGGGCTGTGCGCTGATCACCGTGGGCACGCATGAAAACAGCGTGGCGCACATTTTTCACAACATGTTCGTGGACGATCTGATGTCCGATGTGCTGAAGCTGCTGACCTATCTGTCGGTTTCCATGATGCTGGTTTATTCAAGACTATATCTCACTGTGCGCGGCCTGTTCAGCGGTGAGTTCATGGTGCTGACCCTGTTTGCCACACTCGGCATGATGGTGATGATTTCCGCCAGCCATTTTCTGGCGCTGTATCTCGGCCTGGAACTGCTGTCACTGAGCCTATATGCGATGGTCGCATTGCAGCGCGATTCCGCCATCGCCACTGAAGCGGCGATGAAATATTTTATCCTCGGAGCACTGGCTTCCGGTTTGCTGCTGTATGGCATGTCCATGCTGTATGGCGCGACCGGTTCGCTGGATCTGGGCGTGGTGGCAAATGCGATTCAATCCGGCGATGCAAATAAAACCTTGGTGGTGTTCGGGCTGGTATTCGTGGTTTCCGGGCTGGCTTTCAAGCTTGGCGTGGTGCCGTTTCACATGTGGGTGCCGGACGTTTATCATGGTGCGCCGACCGCGATGACCATGCTGATCGGGTCGGCGCCCAAGCTTGCCACCTTTGCTTTTATTTCGCGCATCCTGGTTGAAGGAATGCAACCGCTGGTGCAACACTGGTCGGGCATGCTGGTGATTCTCGCGATTGGCTCAATGGCACTCGGCAACATCACCGCGATTGCGCAAACCAACCTCAAACGCATGTTCGCTTACTCCACCATCGCACACATGGGCTTTTTACTACTCGGCTTTATTGGCGGCGACATCGAGGGCTATAGTGCAGCCATGTTCTACGCGGTGACTTATGTGCTGATGTCGCTGGGTGCGTTCGGCATGATCATGCTGCTGTCCCGAATCGGCTTCGAGGCGGATACCATGGATGACTTCAAAGGCCTCAACCAGCGCAGCCCGTGGCTTGCTTTCATGATGTTGATACTGATGTTCTCGATGGCCGGGATTCCTCCTACGGTGGGGTTTTACGCCAAATTTTCAGTGCTGAATGCCGTGGTGCAAACGGGACATACCTGGCTGGCCATCGTCGCGGTATTGTTGTCGCTGATCGGCGCGTTTTACTACTTGCGCATCGTCAAATTAATGTATTTTGACGCGCCGGAAAGCCATGCGCCGATTGTCTTTGGCCAGGATACCACGCTGCTGATCAGCGTAAACGGCTTGGGCGTGTTGCTGCTGGGTTTGCTGCCCGGCACACTGATGTCGGTATGCGCCGTATCCATCCAGCAATCCCTGTTGTTGCATTAAAAGTTGCTGCACTAAATTTCCAGGAGCCCAAAGCGGCACGACGCGCCGCTGGGTACTCTGACAGCGGGGTACTCTGAATTTTGATAGCAGTTCGTTTTACGGTATCATCGCGCCCTACGAAAAACATTGTGTCCGGGCACCCGCATGACCAAGTACATCTTTATCACCGGCGGCGTTGTTTCTTCCTTGGGAAAGGGCATCGCCGCCGCTTCGCTTGCGACCATCCTGGAATCCCGCGGGCTCAGGGTAACCATGCTCAAGCTCGATCCCTATATCAA
>JBDTPU010000276.1:0-1636 GCA_039932535.1 Gallionella sp.
TGACGGCCGATGCGCTGGGGCGCTGGGCGTGGCACTGTCACCTGCTATTCCACATGGATGCGGGGATGTTCCGCGAAGTAGTCGTGGCCTGAAATCGAATACCTGAGATCGAGAGACGAGGAATCAATCATGATAATTAAACGAACAAAAATATTTACCTTGGCCGCAGTGATGTTCAGCATGATGACTGTGTGCGGATCACAGGTATGGGCAGCGGACAGTATGTCCGGCATGGATAACAACAGCATGGAAAATGCTGCGGGTGGCGCAGCTAAAAAACCCATGTCCATGCAGGGTGGCACAGCGCCCATAGACGCGCGTGATCCGCATGCTTACTCAGACGGCTATGACTTTGGCCCGATTCCGCCGCCACAAATGGCCGATGAAGGCTACATGGGTGGTCTACTGGTTGATCGGCTGGAACGCGCGCATTCTCGTGACAACTCATTCAATGCCTACGATTTACAAGGCTGGCTGGGCAAGGATTACAACAAGCTGGTGCTGAAAGCCGAAGGTGAAGGGGAGGGTGGAAAACTGCAAGAAGCGCGTACGGAATTATTGTGGGGGCATGCGCAGACCACCTATTGGGATACGCAGCTGGGGCTACGCTATGACAGTGGCATTGCACCGGACCGAAAGTGGTTGGCCTTGGGCGTGCAAGGACTTGCGCCCTATTGGTTTGAAGTGGATGCCGCTGCCTATATTGGCGAACAAGGGCGCACGGCTTTGCGTTTGAGTGCGGAATATGAGTTGCTGCTGACGCAGAAGCTGATATTGCAGCCTCGTGTCGAAGCCAATTTTTACGGCCAGCAGGACGCGGCAAGAGAGCTCGGCTCGGGGTTGTCCAGTTTGGTCACGGGTGTGCGTTTGCGCTATGAAATTCGCCGTGAATTCGCGCCCTATGTGGGTGTGGAGTGGGGTGGAAAATTTGCTGGCACTGCTGATTACGCGCGCGCAGCAGGCATGCGCACCAAAGAAACTCGCCTCGTGGCCGGGGTGCGATTCTGGTATTGATGCCGCCCTGCATCGCGCACATTCTGATTTTTAATTGCAAAAAATATTTGCAAACACAAAGGAACAAACATGATAAATATTCTTCCCAACTGGCATCCCATCTTCGTTCATTTCACCGTGGCCTTATTGATCATTGCGGCGGGGATGCATCTGGTGTCTCACTTCGTGACCCGCCCCGAGCTGAGGAATCAATTGGCCATAGCCGCACGGTGGAATCTGTGGATCGGCATAGCCGCCACGCTACTCACCGTCGCAGCGGGCTGGTATGCATTTAATACGGTCAATCACGATGCGCCCTCGCACCTTGCGATGATCGAACATCGCAACTGGGCGATGAGCACGCTTGCGGTATTCTTGGTCATCGCGGCCTGGGAATATTATTTGCATCGCCACGGTAAAGGCAAGGGCTGGTTATTCACCGCGCTGCTGGTGATAGCCGCGAGTTTATTATTGTCCACCGCCTGGCATGGAGGCGAGCTGGTTTATCGTTATGGTTTGGGCGTAATGTCTCTGCCCAAGCCAGAAGGAGCAGGTCATGCTCACGATCATGGTGACAATCAGGGCAGCATGGATCACGGCGCTATGGGTCCCAGCGAAATGCCCGTATCTGCTGTGTTACCAG
>JBDTPU010000277.1:0-9771 GCA_039932535.1 Gallionella sp.
AGATCAGCAGCAATGCCCCGGCCGCGGTCAGCCCGAAACCAAAGTGCCAGGCTGCATAGGCGCACAGCAGGCCACTGATCGCCTCAATGATCGGATAGCGCGGCGAAATGGCGGCACCGCAGCCTTTGCACTTGCCGCGCAGCAGCACATAACTGACGATGGGGATGTTTTCGCTGGCACTAATAACATGATTGCAATGCGGGCAGGCCGAGCGTGGAAGGATCAGATTGTAAGGCGCCGGCTTATCTTCCGCAGGGGATGAATTTCCATCGGCGTCGCTAGCGTAAAGCTCGGCGCATTGTTGGCGCCAGCCACGCTCCATCATTTTGGGCAGACGATGAATGACCACATTGAGAAAACTGCCGACCATCAGGCCCAGTACAGCGCACATGATAATGAACGCGAGCGGTGAAGATTGGAGAAGCTGGAATGAGGTAGTCATGTCGGCTGTTTCAGTGGAGACTAATTCGTTGTCTCAACTGTGCCAACTTTCCACGAGCAATATGCCGCATTTCGCGGCACAACAATCCGTCATCTGTCATCTGTACTCTGTCTTCTGACACATTAAATGACTTCGCCCATCTTGAAGATCGGCAAATACATCGCGATTACCATGCCGCCGATCAGCGTACCGAGCACCACCATGATGACCGGCTCCATCAGGCTGGAGATGGCCGCAACCGCATCATCCACCTCAGCTTCATAAAAGTCCGCCACCTTGCTGAGCATGGCGTCCAGTGAGCCGGCCTCTTCGCCGATCGCGCACATTTGCAATACCATGCTCGGGAATATCCCGGTGTTCTGCATTGCGACAGTCAAGCCGCTGCCGGTGCTGACTTCGCGTTGTATGACTTTGGTGGCATTAAAATAAACCGCATTGCCCGCGGCACCGGCAACTGAATCAAGCGACTCAACCAAGGGCACGCCGGCGGCGAACATGGTGGCCAATGTGCGGCTCCAGCGGGCAATCGTGGCCTTGCGGATCAACTCACCAAAAATGGGCAGCTTGAGCACCAGTTTATCCATGGTGTCCTGCATTTTTTTGCTGCGCTTCCAGAAATAGAAAAAAGCATACAGGCCGCCACCAATCCCGCCAAAAATCAAATACCAATAATTCACAAAAACATCGGAGATACCCATCAGAACCAATGTCGGAGCTGGCAACTTGGCACCAAAACCTTCGAATAATTCTTTGAACGCGGGGATCACAAAAATCATGATGACGGCAGTAATCAGGAACGCTACCACAATGATGGAAATCGGATAGAACAGCGCGGATTTGATCTTGCTCTTGAGCGCCTGGGTTTTTTCCATGTAGGTCGCCAGACGTTCCAGCAGCGCGTCCAGAATACCCGCCGCCTCACCCGCGCCGATCAGGTTGCAGTACAACGCGTCGAAATACAGCGGAAATTTCAGGAAGGCCTGCTGCAAACTGCTCCCCGTTTCCACATCAGTTTTGATGTCCAGCAGCAGTCGTGCTACGGAAGGATTGTTATGCCCCTTGCCTACGATGTCGAAAGCTTGCAACAGGGGCACACCCGCTTTCATCATGACCGCAAGTTGGCGCGTGAACAGCGTGATGTCTTTGGCGTTAATGGCCTTGCCCTTGTTGCGCTGACGTTTGATTTTGGTGACATTGATTCCCTGGCGCCGCAAATGGGCAGATACGATAGCCTCGCCGGGCGCACGCATCTCACCTCTGGTCGGCTTGCCAGTTTTGTCTTTACCTTCCCAGGCATAAGTAAAATCTTTTGACTTTTGATCTTTTGCTGCGACTGCCATCGTCTTCCTTGAGCCACTCACATAAGGGTTAATGTTGGCGGGCATCATGCCGAGCTTTGCCTTTCTTGTAAAGGCGTGTTTTTTATCGCCGATTAGTCGGCGGCACCGAAAAAATTCGCGCCACCTTCACAATGCGATCCTGGGTCTGGATAATTTCTATCGGATAGCCTGCGATTTTCAGACTGGTGCCTGTTTCCGGAATGTCTTCGAGATGTTCGAGAATCAAGCCATTCAATGTTTTTGCGCCATCCAGCGGCAGACGCAAACCCAGCTTGCGATTCAATTCGCGCAAGCTGGTACTGCCTTCCAGTAACACGCTGCCATCCGCCTGACGCAGAAATTTCCCCGTTTTCGCGGGCGATTGAGTGGTAAATTCGCCGACGATTTCCTCAAGAATATTTTCCAGTGTCACCAGGCCGAGCAGTTCGCCATATTCGTCCACCACCAGTCCGAGCCGCGCGTGGCGCTCCTGAAACTGTTGCAGTTGTTTGAGTAGCGGCGTGTCAGAGGGAATGAAGTAAGGCTCATTGAGGATTTCGCGCAACCGGGTCAAATCCAGTGTGGTTTCCTGCAGCAGTGCCGGTACCCGCTTGATATGCAGGATGCCGACAATGTTGCTGGGCGTGTCAGCATAAACCGGCAGCAGCGTGTGATGGCAGGTAATGATTTGCTGGCGCAACTCGTCGGCATCGGCGTTGATATCCAGCGCTTCGATCTGATTGCGCGGAATCATTACATCGTTCACCGTGATGCGTTCAAGATCAACCAGATTAAGCAGCATTTTCTGATGCTTGCGCGGCAGGAACTGCTCGGCATCCAGCACCAGTCCGCGCAATTCTTCCATCGTCATTTTTTGTTTGCTCTGGTCGGTTTCTATCTTGATGCGCAGCAGCCACAGCACGCCCTTCACCAACGTGCTCGCCACCCAGACTACCGGATGAAACAATGTGATCAGTGGTGTGAGTAAATAACTTGCTGGCAGCGCGATGCGTTCCGGGTAACTGGCCGCGATGATCTTGGGCATGATCTCGCTGAATACCAACAGCATGAAAGTGATCGCCAGGGTGCCTGACAAAATCGCCAGATCATTCTGTCCGAACAGGCGCAGAATGATGATATTGGTCACTCCTGCGGCAGTGACATTTATCAGTGTATTGCCAAACAGAATGGAACCCAGCAATTTATCCATTTTGCCGAGCAGGCGATTGACCAGTTTGGCGCTACGCTTTCCTTTGCGTACCAAAGTGCTCAGGCGATAGCGGTTGATCGCCATCATGCTGGTTTCCGAGGCGGAAAAAAACGCGCTGCAAACCAGCAGCAACAGCAGGATGCCAAACAGAATGCCTAAAGAAAGATTGTCCAAGCGATGCCTTTATGTAGATGGCGGTCATTTCGACGCGGGGAATAGTGGGTGAGAGGTGCGCAAGTGTCAAGCGGCGCGGCGACTGCTCCCCACCATCAGCAGCACTCCCGCGATCACCATCGGCAAACTCAGCCATTGTCCCATGCTCATGCCCAATGATAGAAGACCGAGAAAATCGTCCGGCTCGCGAGTGAACTCGACGAGAAAACGGAAGCTGCCATAGCCAATCAGGAATAAGCCTGATACTGCGCCGATTGGACGCGGCTTGAGTGCATACAGCCACAGCAGCGTGAACAACAGCACACCCTCCAGCGCAAATTCATAAAGTTGGGAAGGATGGCGCGGCAGCTTATCCACGTTCGGGAAGATCATCGCCCATGGCACGTCGCTCGGCCGTCCCCACAATTCGCCGTTGATAAAATTACCGAGGCGGCCAAATGCCAGGCCGGGTGGTACCAGCGGAGCGATGAAGTCGGTCAGTTGCAACCAGTGCAAATGGTGCTTATGCGCGAACCATGCCATTGCCACCAGCACGCCGATAAAGCCGCCGTGAAAAGACATGCCGCCTTGCCAGACCGCAAAAATTTCCAGCGGATGAGCGGAGTAATATCCGGCTTTGTAAAACAGCACATAGCCCAGCCGTCCGCCCAGGATGACTCCCATCACACCATAGAATAAAAGGTTGTCGAGCAATTTGGCCGTGAAAGGGATGATGGGTCGGGCGGGGACGCCTTGGTTCTTTGCATCCTTAGCCTTGCGTCTTTCTTCGCGGGCTTGGCGTCGTTCCGCTTGAGCCTTGCGGGTTTTACGTCTTGGATAGAGACCTTCGCGCCTGGAATTTTGTGCCTTGTTGAGCATGGCAATGCGTTTGCGTCCCAGCCACAGGAAAGTCATGAAGCCGGCGAGATACATCAGCCCATACCAATGAATGGCAAGCGGGCCGAGTTGCAGGGCGACAGGATCGAATTGCGGATGAACGAGCATTGGGCGAATCAGGTAAAATTAAAAATCAATTATACGGATATCTGCAAAAACCGTCGCGGTTAACCGCTTCCACGCTCACGATAATTTCACCAGACCGAAAGAGGGAAATATGACTACAGCACAGCAATTGAACAGCCAATTCGGCATCAACCAACAATTGACTTTCCGCGAAGATGCCAGCGGATTGATCGTCGCGGAAATCAGCAATGCCGAGGCCACCGCATCATTGTGCCTGCAGGGCGCACACCTGATGGTTTGGCAACCGAGAAGCCAGGCAGTGCCGGTGGTGTGGTTGTCGCGCGATGCCAAGCTGGCAGCGGGAAAATCCATACGCGGCGGCGCGCCGGTGTGCTGGCCGTGGTTTGGCGCGCACCCATCCGAATCCAGCTTCCCCGGACATGGCTATGCGCGCACGGTGCCGTGGCGAGTAGTGGAATCGGGCACTGACCAAAACGGCGCGACACGCCTGACGCTGCGCCTGACCGAAAGCGAGAAGACACGCGTGCAATGGAAACATGCCTGCACGCTGGATCTGACCGTGATCGTCGGAGAGACATTGCGCATGGAGTTGAACACTGAAAATACCGGCGCCACGGATTTCATTATCGGCGAAGCCTTGCATACTTATTTTCAGATCGGCGACATCGGCGCGGTGCGCGTGCAGGGATTGGAAGGCTGTGAATATTGGGACAAGGTCGGCGGCGCCACGCTGAAAAAACAAACGGGCGCGATCAGCTTTTCCGGCGAAACGGATCGCGTGTATATCAACACTGCCGCCGCATGCGTGATCGAAGACGATAAGCTCAAGCGGCGCATTTACATTGCCAAGTCCGGCAGTCTTGCTACGGTAGTGTGGACGCCGTGGACCGACAAAGCCAATAAGATGGGCGATATGGGGCAGCCGGATGGGTGGCGCGAAATGGTGTGTGTGGAGTCAGTCAATGCGATCGAAAATGTGGTAAAAATTGCGGCGGGAGCCCGGCATACCTTGATAGTCGAATACCGGGCTGAATCAATTTAGCAAATGGAGGCGGTAAAATATCGTCGTCAACTTTATTGGGAGAATAACGTTATTGGCTTGCTACCACAGAAATACGTTTGGAGAAGTTGGTTGGCAAAGCAGGCGGAGTTGTTTAGAATTAGCGGTGAAGGCAAAAACCTTCGCATTATTTGGGTATTTAATCATAACGGAGAGAACATGAAATCTATTATTGTAAGCATGATTGCAGCAGCAGGGTTGATGGTTGCAGGTAGCGCATTGGCAACAGATATGCCAGAACTGGCCAAGAAGAGCGGCTGTACCGCTTGTCACTCAATTGACAAGAAGGTGGTCGGCCCGGCATGGATGGACGTTTCCAAAGCTTACAACACCAACGGCACAACCACTACTGGCAAAAAAGTTGCTGACATTCTGGCTGAACATAAAGCCAAGACTGCTGAAGAATGGCTGACACAAAAAGTAGCCAAGGGTGGTACCGGCAACTGGGGTACGGCCGCGATGATCCCTAATGCACCTAAGGTTTCTGAAGCGGATATCAAAACACTGGTTGAGTTCGTTTTGGGGCTGGCCAAGTAAAAAGCAAGTCAGGAGTATTTCTCAGAAAAGCCGACGCAAGTCGGCTTTTTTGCTGCTTGGCATTAAGTTTTGTTTCCTGCTGAAGATCATTGCTTGGAACTCGGCGATAATTCAGGTATTCTGCGGAATGTCAACCTTTGCTTACCGCTTCGCGTTACTGGGCTGCTAGTCGCTTTGAATCGTCGGCGCAGGCTGAATTCTGGGATGTTGAGAGATATTTAAATCATAAAACGGAGAAGACGAATGAAATCTATTATCGGAAGCATGGTTACAGTAGCAGGTTTGATGGTTGCGAGCAGCGTCATGGCTGAAGAAATGCCGGCGCTGGCCAAGAAGCTCAATTGCACCGCTTGTCACGCGATTGATAAAAAAGTGGTGGGGCCGGCCTGGAGAGACGTGGCCAAAAAATATACCGGAAGCGGCGTGACCAAGTTTACCTACAATGGCAAGGAATATCCCTTGATCGAAGGTCTGGTGATGAAGGTGTCCAAGGGCGGTTCGGGTAACTGGGGCACGATGCCTATGCCGGCTAATGACGCTGCAGGTGCCAAGCAGGCAGAAATTACTGAATTGGTTAAGTTCGAACAAAGCTTGAAGTAAATTTAAAATTCATGCAGCAAAAGCCGACGCAAGCGTCGGCTTTTTATTGCCTGTTAAATTGACAAGCAGAGCGGCTGCTCCGCATAATCCACGCCTATTTATCACGGGATAGCCCTATGTCATTTCATTCTACTCGTTCATTATTGTTTTTTGCCATTGCGGTGATGCTGGCCGGATGTGAAAAATCGGCCACCCCCGAGCAAAATTCATCCGCTGACCAAGTGGTACGCATTGGTGCTTCCGCACCCCTGACAGGACCGCAAGCGCACTTGGGAAAGGATAATGAAAACGGCACACGCATGGCGATAGACGATGCCAACGCCAAGGGCATTATTATCGGCGGACGCAGGATACATTTTGAATTGATCAGTGAAGACGATCAGGCTGATCCCAAGACCGCTACTATCGTGGCGCAGAAGCTGGTGGATGATAAAGTGAGCGGCGTGATTGGCCATCTTAATTCCGGTACCAGCATACCCGCAGAAAAAATTTACAGTGATAACGGTATCCCGCAGATTTCCCCTTCCGCCACGGCGGTTGCTTACACTGCCCAGGGTTTCAAGACTGCGTTCCGGGTGATGGCGAACGATGCGCAGCAAGGCCATGTGCTGGGCGAGTACGCCGCGAAAAATCTGGGTGCAAAAAAGATTGCGGTGATCGATGATCGCACCGCTTACGGCCAGGGGCTGGCCGATGAATTCATCAAAGCTGCGCAGACCAATGGCGCGCAGATCGTCGCGCACGAATACACCAATGACAAAGCGATGGACTTTACCGCGGTGCTGACTGCGGTGAAGGGCAAGAAGCCGGATTTGCTGTTCTACGGCGGGATGGATGCGCAAGGTGGGCCGATGGCCAAGCAAGTCAAGGCACTCGCACTGAATCTGAAATTCATGACCGGCGACGGCGGCTATACGCCGGAATTCATCAAGCTGGCGGGCGATGCCGCAGAAGGAAGTTATGCATCGTTACCGGGCGTACCGTTGAGCAAGATGCCCGGCGGAAAAGAATTCGAGGCGCGTTTTGTCGCCAAGTACCAGCCGATCCAGTTGTATGCGCCCTACTGTTATGACGCAGTGAATGTGATGATCGCCGCAATGCAGAAGGCCGATTCGGTGGAACCTGCAAAATATCTGCCCGCACTTGCGACCATCACCTACGATGGCGTAACAGCAAAAATACAGTTCGATGAAAAAGGGGATTTAAAAGGCGGTGCCATCACGGTGTATCAAGTGCAGAAGGGCAAGTGGCAGCCCATGGAAACATTGGGGGAAACGCTGGGCACAATTGCTTCGGTAGCGCATTGATGCGCATGACGCCCTGACCTCAAACGACACGTGGCACGTGTCGTTTTTGTTTGGCAATTATGGAAATTCTCTTACAACAAATCATCAACGGCCTGGTGCAGGGCAGCGTCTACGCGCTGGTCGCGCTGGGTTACACCATGGTGTATGGCATACTCGGCCTGATCAACTTCGCGCATGGCGAAGTGGTGATGATAGGCGCGATGCTGGCGCTGTCCGCTCTCACCGCGATGCTGGGTTGGGGCGTGCCGCTGCTGTTGGCATTGCCGCTCGGCGTAGCGCTGGCGATGCTGGGTTGCATGGTACTGGGCTACGGTATCGAGCGCATCGCCTATCGCCCGTTGCGTCATGCGCCGCGTCTCGCACCGCTGATCACGGCGATCGGCGTGTCCATCGTGTTGCAGAATCTCGCGATGATGATCTGGGGGCGCGGGTACCACTCCTTTCCGCAACTGATTGCCAACAATACGCATACTTTCGGCGGCGCGATCATCAACGATATCCAGATCATCATTTTCATATTGGCGTTGGCGATCATGGCGGGGTTGATGGCCGTGGTGAATCGCACCCGGCTCGGTCGCGCGATGCGCGCGGTGGCCGAGAACCAGCACGCCGCGCAACTGATGGGCGTGGATATCAATCGCGTGATCTCGATCACCTTCATGCTCGGCTCGGCACTCGCTGCGATCGCCGGTGTAATGATTAGCGCCAACTACGGACTGGCGCATTACTACATGGGATTTTTGCTCGGCCTGAAAGCCTTCACTGCTGCGGTGCTGGGCGGCATCGGCAATCTGCGCGGAGCGATGCTGGGCGGACTGTTGCTGGGTTTGATCGAGAGTTTGGGCGCGGGTTATATCGGCGACATCACCGGCGGATTCCTGGGCAGCAACTATCAGGACGTGTTCGCGTTCTTCGTGCTGATCGCGGTGCTGGTATTCCGTCCGTCCGGGTTGTTGGGTGAACGGCTGGCAGAGAGGGCGTAGTGAAGAAAAATCAGAAACCTTTTATCCACGAAAGACACGCAAAGCACGAAATCACCCAGAATGGCTTTTCGGTTTGTTTCGTGACTTTCGTGTTTTTCGTGGACAAGAAATGACTTTCGGCAAACTTCCCTACTGCAAGACCTGCAACGCTTGGCGCGTGTTCATCGCGCTTGCTGTTGCACTGCTGCTCCTGCCCTTTGTCGTGGATGCGCTGCTAGGACGCGGCTGGGTGCGCATCGTCGATTTCGCAATGCTCTACATCATGCTCGCACTCGGGCTGAACATTGTGGTCGGCTACGCGGGACTGCTCGATCTGGGTTACATCGCGTTCTTCGCGGTGGGCGCATATTGCTACGCGCTGACCGGATCGCCGCATCTGGCGCAGGCATTTCCGATGGCATTCCCGAACGGCGTGCATCTGTCGTTCTGGATCGTCCTGCCGCTGGCGGCCGTGGTGGCTGGCGGTTTCGGCGTGTTGCTCGGCGCGCCGACGCTGCGCCTGCGCGGCGATTATCTCGCCATCGTCACACTCGGCTTCGGCGAAATCATCCGCATTTTTTTGAACAACCTGAATGCGCCGGTCAACCTGACCAACGGTCCGCAAGGCATCAGCCGCATTGATCCGGTCAGCGTCACGGGTGCGTCGTTGAACACCACACAGAATATTTTCGGTATCGAGTTCCCTTCGGTGCATCTGTATTTTTATCTGTTCCTCGCGTTCACCGTACTGGTGGTATTTGTCTCGCAGCGGCTGGAAAAATCACGCATCGGCAGGGCCTGGATGGCGATACGCGAGGACGAAATCGCCGCGTCCGCGATGGGTATCAACACGCGCAACTTGAAGCTCTTGGCGTTCGCGATGGGCGCGATGTTCGGCGGCGCGTCCGGCGCGCTGTTCGCCGGATTTCAGGGCTTCGTCAGCCCGGAAAGTTTCAGCCTGATGGAATCCATCATGGTGTTGTGCATGGTGGTGCTGGGCGGCATGGGCAACATCGCCGGCGTGATCCTTGGCGGCATTTTGCTGGCGCTGCTGCCCGAGATATTGCGCCACAGCGTCGTGCCATTACAACAGGCATTGTTCGGCAAAACGCTGGTCGATCCGGAAAGCCTGCGCATGCTGTTGTTCGGCACTGCGTTGATCGTGATGATGCTGTATCGCCCGTCCGGGCTGCTGCC
>JBDTPU010000278.1:0-8921 GCA_039932535.1 Gallionella sp.
TGCCTGTCTCTTCTCTGTCGCGTGAATTTCCCGTTCGCGAGAAGCAGCTTTCCCCTCTCGCAGATCGGCAGCGTCTTCACGCGAGGTGGTTTCCCCTTCGCGCAGATGGGCAGCGTCTTCACGCGAGGTGGCTACTCCTTCGCGCAAGTCGGCAGCATTTTCACGAAAATGCACGTTATCTTCTCGTGCAGTCACCAATTGCTCGCGGCTTAGAACGGCCGCTTCATCGCCAATGACAGCGCTTTCCCTGCGCCTCCTGTCGTATCCGCGGACAACTGGCAGCCTGTCTTTGACTGGTCTGGTCACGCCCGGTTGACCCGGGTCTACGGTATCAGAAGCGCCGTCATTGTCAGCTCTGTACATTATTGACCTCCATCACCGGGTCGTGCCTGCTACGGACTGAGCGTCGGCCGGCCCGACATGATTCCGGCATACTCGGTTAAAGTCTCGCCAATAATGATGCCTTCGTCGGTAATGTCAAACAATCGAATGTCCTTACTGTGCTTGCTGCCACGGACTTTGACGACCGAGCAGACGCGTTTGAATTGGCCTGTGATTTCGATATAGCGCTGCACGATAATGGAGTCAGCGAGAAAAGCACTCCCAAACGGACTAAAGCGCAAATCGGTGTAGCGGTCTTCCAGTTCCGAGGTCATTAATATGGTCACACCCATGCCGGTCAACTCCGCTATCATCCGGTACAGCGATCCGCGAAAATCTTCGCTGAACTCGGGTGCCAGTGCCAGCTCGAATCCGGACAAGGAGTCAATGACGACGCGCTTTGCCTTCATCCGGTTGATCATTGCGATCAAATCATGCAAGGTTTCATCAATCGACAAATCCAGGGAACGCGTGTCGATCACTCCGACTTGTCCCGCCTTGACCAGCGTAGACAGCTGATTGTTCAGCAATTGGCTGGGGCTCTTCTCAAACGCCGCAATCACACCGGGTTCGCCCCTGCGCACCCCTTCGGCGAGAAATTCCGTCGCCAATATGGTTTTCCCGGAACCGGACGGCCCGACCACCAGCAGCGAATATCCATGGGGCAATCCACCGCCCAGCATTTCATCCAGCCCCGGTGTTCCCGTTGGAACACGTTGGTGTTTAGCGGATTCCTCGCCTGCTGACTCGCCCAAAACGACCTGTTTGACAATCGCGCGCGGGAAAACCTGAATCCCTTGATCACTGATACGGAAGGTATGCAAACCGGGTACCTGGGCTTGGCCGCGCATTTTGACCACTTGTATTTTGCGCACCATGGAATTGCGATACAAATTTTGCGTCAGCCACAGAATGCCGTCCGCCACGGTAAACACCGGGCTGGACTCGGCTTCCGGTATCAAATATTCACCGATCAAAAATGTGGTGGCCTGCCAGTTGGTCATTTGCACGCCCAGTTGCTGCACGAAACGCTGCAGTCCGGACGTCCCCTCCTCCCCCGTCTTCGCTGATTGCACCACAGAGCGGAACGAATCAACAAATACCAGGCCGGGCGCATAGCCTTTCACTTCATCCTCAATGCGTGACAGCACCTTGGCAAAATTTCCATCCAGCAGGTCTGCGGACAGGTTGACGAAGCGGATTGAGTCATCGAGTTTTTTGATATCAAAAAAATTGAATTGCTGTTGATAGCGCAGCATCTTCATCGGCGGCTCGCCCAGTACCGTGAAGAACAGCGCGCGATTATCCGGGGTGGCCAGGTTGAACATGATCTGTTGGGCGAACGTGGTTTTTCCGCTTCCCGGTGTGCCGGCAATCAGGTTAAACGAGAATTCCGGCAGGCCTCCGCCCAATAGATTGTCGAGACCCGGTATGCCGGTTTGCAGGCGGCGTATGCTGACTTTTTCACTCATTATGGTTGACTCCTGTTCCAGACATCATTCCCCCAAGCCGAACGTAAAATACTCATGGTTAATTGTTCACCGATTACTGAAGCCACAATATCGGTGAAAACAATCAGTAGCTGCAGGTTTGCTTTTGTAATTTGTGCCGGTGTTTTATTTTCAAAGCTGTTTTTTAATTCCGTAAACCGGGAGTCAGCGTGTACTGCATGCGCAGCCTCGGCCAGCCATGGAAATTCAGGCCGGGCAATGAACAGGCTTCTCGCATATAGCGAATTGAAGCCGCTTTCGCCCACAATGGAAATAATTTCGGAGGCCATCAGCCTCCATATGTTAATCGCGGCATCCGCTGCATTTTTTTCCGAATGCAGCGCCATGACGTTATTAATGACACGGTGTCGTAGTGAGTCGCTAGTTTCCATAATCGATAATATTGATTCCCGCTCGATATAGCACGATGAAAGAAAGGTGGGTGGTTCACGAACTCTTGATTCAGTATAGAACATTTGTTTGACCTTGCATAACAATGCCTATTACCAACTCTGCATGGTTCAATTTAAGGCAGGTATTTCGGGCAGATAGTTTTTCCAGCTGCAAGCCCTTCGACTCCTCACTCCGGTGGCGTAGGGGCGAATTTATATCGCCTGCGCGCTGGCAGTGCCAAAGCCTGCGGATTCCGAGATGCGATAAGCATTTTTGCCCGCGTGCTTGGCTTCGTACAAGGCCATATCCGCGCTCTTCATCAGCATGCCGGCATCTTCACCATGAGCGGGATAAATACCGACACCTACGCTGGTAGTGATGTTCACGGTGTGACCTTCAATGCTATAGGGTTGCGCCACGGCTTCGATCATTTTTGACGCCACCCGCACCACATCTTCGGTGCCGGTGACATGCCACAGCGCGATGATGAATTCGTCGCCACCCAGGCGCGCTACCGTATCTTCTTCGCGCACCGTGGCGGCCAGTCGCTCTGCAACCATTTTAAGCAGAATGTCCCCAACCAGATGACCCAGGGTATCGTTGATTTTCTTGAATCCATCCAGATCGAGATACATCACTGCCATGGCGCTCTTGTTCCTGCGCGCATGAACCAGCGCCATGGACATTCTGTCCGCCAGCAGCCGCCGGTTTGCAATGCCGGTCAGTGGATCCGTCAACGCCAGGGGCTCCAGCATTTTGCCGTGATTGCGCGCCGCCTCGTGCAACAGGCGCACTTCCAGCATGTTGTGTACCCGCATCAACACTTCGGCCAGATCGAATGGTTTGCTGATGAAATCTTTTGCGCCGTTTTGCAGCGCGCGCAGCTTGTGGGCAGGCTGAGCGGTAATGGCCAGCACCGGCAGATAATTTTCCGTTTCGATTTTCTTCAGGCCTTCCATCACCTGGAAGCCATCCATGCGCGGCATCTGGAGATCAAGGAAAATCAGGTCATAGTGATTTTTGCGATGAAGGTCGCAAACCTCAAGCGGATCTATCGTCGAAGAAACTGAAGTGTAGCCAGCACTGTTCAACATTTGCGCCAACAGCGCCAAATTAACTTCCTGGTCGTCAACGATCAGAATGTTAGCGTTGAGGATGTCTTGTTCGCTCACCATATATTTGCCCTGTTATTTTGACCCGTATTCTTGATCCATGTACTTCCATTAAGACGCCGACATTTATCCTGTCGCGCATCCTATAAGCGCCAGGTTTTATTTACAGGGCGCTTTTGTGTTGCTCTGAGTGATTGCGCAACGGCAAATTTTTACGCTGGGGTGGATGGTGTTTGGTCCCTCCTGTATCGTCGAGCAGACGATGGAATTCGTTCCTGACTACACTGTAACATTCACATGCGCAGGATTCCAACCTGGTTCGATCCAGTACGGTAATGTGGCCGCGGCGGTAACTGATCAAACCGGCGCGCTGCAAATTTCCGGCGGCTTCGGTGATACCTTCACGGCGCACACCCAGCATGCTGGCAATCAGTTCCTGGGTCATGGTCATTTCGTTGGAAGGCAGGCGATCCAGTGTTGACAATAACCAGCGGCAGAGCTGCTGATCCACTGAGTGATGCCGATTACATGCTGCAGTCTGGGACATCTGGGTGAGGAGTGCCTGGGTATAACGCAACATCAGATTTTGCAATGCTCCGTTACGGCGTCCGCCGGCACGATTGAATTCTTCTATCATCCATCGCGCCTTCAGCCGGTAGCCACTACCCGCGGTCTGCACGGTGGCACGACTGGGCATGTTGCTGCCACCCATGAATAATGAAACTCCGAGTACGCCCTCCTTGCCCACACCCGCAATTTCAGCCGATGCACCGTTCTCCATCACGTATTGCAGAGAAACAATAGCGGCGGTGGGAAAATAGACGTGTTGCAATTGGCTGCCGGATTCATAGAGGACTGAACCGCGCGGCATTGAAATCAATTCCAGATGAGGATACATGCGCTGGAAAATATCCGGCGGCAAAGCAGCGAGAAGATGGTTTTGATTAGGAGTATGCAGCATTGTTATAGGAATCATTTTCGTGTCTCCTGAAAATATGCGAACAATAGGATCAACATCCGAAAATATATTTACCATACTTATCGAAGTTGATTTTATTTTATGCCTATCTAATTTCAATAAGCGGAGGCGGAGTATGTCTGGAAGAACCTGTAGGGGTATGTGCGCTAGCGTACGTATGGGGATCCCTTTTTCAGGCACCCGGAGAGGCTGAATGTTGATTAATAAAGTATCCACTCCGGGGTTTTGATTTTATCGTTTTATGTACGTTATCGTACAGATAAGTTCCAATTACAATGAGATGATTCGCACAGGTGTTCTATCCTCCCCCTTACGGACACCTGCAGTGCTTAGACCCGTTACGGCAACCCCGTTACGGGTCTTTTTTCAGAGGTCATTCCAGTATCATTGAATTGGCTTTCCGCCAAGCCGTGATAAACCGGCTGCGTGGTAGAAGTTATTCAAATCACTCAGGTCATCGAACACGGCTGCCGCTCCTGCAAAGTTTTGATTGCGTGTGTACTGATTGACGGTAACGAAAGTTTTAATTCCCGCCGCAAGGCTGGAGCGCAGACCATTTTCGGAATCTTCCATTGCAATGCAGTCAGCAGCAGATAAATCCAGTTTTTCGAGCACCCAGTAGTAAATATCGGGCGCAGGTTTTTTATGGGGCACGATGTCGCCGCAACCATTCGCCGCAAAATAATCCGCCCAGTTTTTTCCCAATCCTATTTCCAGCAGCGCGGAAACATTTTCCGGTGTGGTGGTAGTCGCAATGGCAAGTGTGATGCCTGCCAGGTGTGCATCGTGGATGAGCTGCTTGATGCCTGGACGCAGCGGTATCAGACCTTCACCGAGCATCTGGGTATAGTGCCGGGTTTTTATTGCATGCAGATTTTTGACGAAGCCGTCATAGTCTGCGGGTTTGGAAAAGTCCGGGGCACAGGTTGCGACAAAATGCTTGATGCGTTCTTTGCCGCCGGTCACCTTGAGCAGCCTGCCATACAGCGCGACATCCCAATGCCAGGCCAGCCCGCTTTCCGCAAAGGCTTTGTTGAATGATTTGCGGTGTCCGTCCTCGGTGTCCGCGAGCGTGCCGTCCACGTCGAAAATGATGGTTTTGATGTTCATGGTAATCTTCAAAGTTAAGTTAATAAGGAGGTAAAACAAGTCAAAACAAGTGTCCACGAAAGACACGAAAAGCACGAAAATTTAGTATCGGGAAGGTTTTGACTTGTTCGTGGAGTTCGTGTTTTTCGTGGACCAAAAAGTTTTAGAACCGTAGGCGCAATAACCAACGGGCATTGCGCCGTATGACTCAAACATCCGGTGCAATGCACTACGTTTATTGCACCCTACAATATCTACAAAAATCGGTTAACGCATGCCAGGTAACTTCCCCGCCATCCCGCGCATCATCTTCGCCATGCCGCCCTTGTTGAACATTTTCATCATTTTTTGCATTTGCTCAAACTGGTTGAGCAGCTGATTGACGTGCATCACCTGCACGCCCGCGCCCATTGCAATACGACGCTTGCGCGAGGCTTTGATGAGTTCCGGTTTGCTGCGTTCAAGCGGCGTCATCGAGTTGATGATGCCCTCGGTGCGGGCGATCTGTTTGTCATCAACCTTGGAGCCCGCCGCAGCCTGGCTGAGTTGCGCAGGCATCTTGTCCATCACCGCCGACATGCCGCCCATCTTGCGCATTTGCACGAGCTGCATTTTGAAATCATTCAGGTCAAAGCCTTTGCCGCTGTGCATTTTTTTGGCCAGTTTTTCGGCTGCACCATGATCAACTTCGCGTTGCGCATCTTCGATCAGCGAGAGTACATCGCCCATGCCGAGCACGCGCGAGGCCATGCGTTCGGGATGGAAGGCTTCGAGGCCGGTGGGTTTTTCACTCACGCCGACAAACTTGATCGGCTTGCCGGTGATCTGGCGCACCGACAGCGCCGCACCGCCGCGCGCGTCGCCATCCAGTTTGGTGAGAATGATGCCGGTCAGCGGCAATGCATCGCCAAACGCTTTGGCGGTATTCACCGCATCCTGCCCGGTCATCGCGTCCACCACGAACAAGGTTTCGATCGGCTTCAGCGCCGCATGCAGTCGCTGGATTTCCGCCATCATTGCTTCGTCTATCGCGAGGCGACCGGCAGTATCGACGATCAATACATCGTGATAATGTCGGCGTGCAAAATCCAGTGCGGCCACCGCGATGTCCTTTGGTTTCTGGCTGATGTCGGAGGAGAAAAAATCAATCTCGAGTTGTTGTGCCAGAATGCGTAATTGTTCGATGGCGGCGGGACGATACACATCGCAGCTGACCAGCAGTACTTTTTTCTTTTGTTGATCGCGCAGTAATTTTGCCAGCTTGCCGCTGGTGGTGGTTTTACCGGCGCCCTGCAAACCAGCCATCAGAATCACGGCGGGCGGCGTGATGGCGAGATTGAGCGCGTCGTTATGTTCACCCATTAATTTGGTGAGTTCGCGATGTACCACACCGATCAGGGCTTGTCCCGGATTCAGATTGCCAATGACTTCTTCTCCGAGCGCGGACTGCTTGATCTGGGCGATGAATTCCTTGACGACCGGCAGCGCGACGTCGGCTTCGAGCAAAGCCATACGCACTTCGCGCAAGGCATCCTGAATGTTGCTTTCAGTGAGGCGTGCCTGGCCGCGCAAATTTTTGATAACGCCGGAAAGGCGTTGTGTGAGATTTTCCAGCATGATTATTTTATGAGTTAGTGTAGAATTCGTGAAGTCGAAGTCTAAAACATTCTGCAACATTCTGGAGCATCCTGGTAAAAAATGTCCGACCTTTTCTTTTCACTGTTGACCTTTGTTGCTTATGGTGTGCTTGCTGGCTATTTCTGGCAGGCGCAAATTCGTGGTGAAGGAGATTTATTGAGCCGCGGGGCGGTGGGTCATCTGGTACTGATTCCGCTGGCCATGCATGGTTATTTGCTGGTTCATGATATTTTTTCCGAAGGCGGCTTTGATCTGGGAGTGCTGCATGCATTATCGCTGATCATCTGGCTAACCTTGCTGGTGTACTGGGTGGCGCGTTTTTTCTATCCGATTGGCGGGCTGCAAACATTGGTGTTGCCGCTGGCGGCAGTGGTCGTGGTATTGCCTGAATTATTTCCGTCCGATCATCTATTGGCGAACACGGGTTTGTTCGCTTTCAAGGCACACATCACTGCGGCCATGCTGGCTTATAGTTTATTCACCATTGCCATGCTGCACGCCGTCCTGATATCGCAGGTAGAAAAACGGTTGCATCACGCCACTTTGCCGCGAGTATTGCGCAGCCTGCCACCGCTGATGACCATGGAAACCTTATTGTTCCGCATGATCGGCATCGGCTTTGTGTTGTTAACGCTGACGCTGATATCCGGCGTGGTGTTCTCCGAAGAAATATTCGGCAAGGCCTGGCAGTTCAATCACAAAGTACTATTCGGTTTTATCTCCTGGGGAGTGTTCGCGGTACTGCTGTGGGGACACCACTTTCACGGCTGGCGCGGACGCGTCGCGGTACACTGGACGGTGGGCGGCTTTGTGCTGCTGTTGCTGGCTTATCTGGGCAGCAAGTTTGTTCTTGAGGTTTTACTCCACCGCTAATTCCCTTGATCTTATTGGGCTGCTTTTTTTGCGGGTTGCAAGAAGTACCCAAAATGTCGTAGAATCCGCGCCCTTTCGCTAGGACTAATTAAAGGTTTCATATGGTAATCATTCGTCTTTCCCGTGGCGGCTCCAAGAACCGTCCGTTTTTCAATGTGGTGGTGGCAGATTCGCGCAATCGTCGTGATGGCCGTTTTATCGAACGCATCGGCTTTTACAATCCGCTGGTGGCGGAAGGTCAGGAATCATTGCGTCTGCAACTGGAGCGCGTGACGCATTGGCAGAGCAAAGGTGCGCAATTGAGCGACACCGTTGCCAAGCTGGTCAAGCGTGCCGGTGCCACAGCAGCAGCCTGATAACAAAAATCCCATGGTGATCCCGATGGTCATTATGGGGCGCGTAGCAGCTGCACATGGGCTGCGCGGTTGGGTCAAGATTCAGCCGTATACCGAGTACCTTGATAGCCTGCTGGATTACAAGTCCTGGTGGCTCGGTCATGAACACGGCCCGTGGCGCGAGGTAGAAGTCATGCAGTGCGAGGCGCATAACAAAACACTGGCCGCGCAGTTGCCCGACTGCGCGGATCGAAGCGCCGCTGAAAAACTGAAAGGCCTGCTGATTGCCGTGCCGCGCAGCAGCTTGCCGCAACAATCAGAGGATGAATATTACTGGTCTGATTTGATCGGGCTGGTGGTAGTAAATGAAGCAGGTGTACAACTGGGTACCGTGGCGAATCTGCTGGAAACCGGCGCGAACCAGGTGTTGAGCGTGCAGGGTGAGAATGGGGAAATTCTGATTCCGTTTGTTGCCAGCGCGATCAAGCAGGTGGATATAAAGAACAAGGCCATCCGAGTGGATTGGGCTTTGGATTATTAAAGGGACTATTGATAATGGTCTTTGACATTGTCACTTTGTTCCCGCAAATGTTCGATGCGCTGACGCAATACGGCATCACGCGGCGCGCGG
>JBDTPU010000279.1:0-2814 GCA_039932535.1 Gallionella sp.
GCGGGTGTATTGGGCATGGCGCGAATGATGATCTCGCTTTTCGTCCAGCGCGCCACGTCGGCAGCGCGGATGCCTGCGGCGATAGAAATGAGTAATTGGCCGGACAATAACGGGGCAAGTTGTTGTGCCACTTCGCGCAACTGTTGCGGCTTGACCGCGAACACGATGACTTGGCTGCCGGCAATACCTTCGGCAAGATTCTCGATCGCGCGTATCGCGAAATCGCGTTGCAGCCGCGCGCGATTATCGGCATTGATTTCTATCACGCTGATTTGTGCAACAGAAAATCCTTTGCCAAGCAATCCGCCAATTAAAGCGCTCGCCATGTTGCCGCCGCCGATGAATGTAATGTTCATTTAACCCCTCTCCCCAACCCTCTCCCGCAGGGGGAGAGGGGGTGTCTGATTTCAATAAGTCCGGTTGCCGAATATTGCGGAACCGATGCGCACTATGGCCGCACCTTCTGCAATCGCTGCGGCAAAATCATGCGACATGCCCATCGACAAAGTATCCAAATGCAAGCCCTGCTGATTCAACCGGTCGCGCAACTGGCGCAACTGCGCGAAGGGCAAGCGCTGTGCAGCGACATCATTGCCGGGCGCAGGAACCGCCATCAATCCGCGCAATTTCAAGTTGGGCAGTTTCGCGATGGCGTGAGCCAGTGCGCTCGTTTCATCAGGAGCTACACCGCTTTTGCTGGCCTCCCGGCTGATGTTGACCTGCAAGCACACCTGCAATGGCGGCAGATGAGCGGGTCGTTGTTCTGACAACCGTTCGGCGATTTTCAATCTGTCCACGCTGTGCACCCAGGTAAAATTTTCTGCAATGGCGCGGGTCTTGTTGCTTTGTATCGGCCCGATGTAATGCCATGTTATCGGTAGATCTTGCAGTGCGGCGATCTTGTCCAACGCTTCCTGCACATAGCTTTCCGCAAAGCACATTTGACCCGCTTGATAAGCCTCGCGTAACGCATTGGGCGCAAAAGTCTTGCTGACCGCGAGCAGCTTGACATCGCTTGCGTGGCGGCCTGCTTCGACAGCCGCTGCCGAAATTGCGTCGCGCACAGCTTGCAAGTTTGAAGCGATTGTTGTCATAATCCGATACATCAAAAATATTCCTGATTCGGGCAGCTCCTAACTTCAGGCGGTTCACAGCCACCTCATCAAACCGGGACAATTATAATGGATATCACCGAACTGCTTGCCTTTAGCGTCAAAAACAAAGCGTCCGATTTACATCTTTCCGCCGGCCTGCCACCGATGATTCGGGTGCATGGCGACATACGCCGCATCAACCTGCCCGCGCTGGAGCACAAAGAAGTGCACGCGCTGGTGTATGACATCATGAACGATGGGCAGCGCAAAGCTTATGAGGAGAACAAGGAGCTCGACTTTTCTTTCGAGGTTCCCGGCCTGGCGCGTTTTCGCGTCAACGCCTTTGTCCATAACCGCGGTGCGGGTGCGGTCATGCGTACCATTCCTTCCAAAATACTGTCGTTGGAAGATTTGAAAGCGCCTAAAATTTTCGAGTCCATTTCCGATTTTCCGCGCGGCATGGTGTTGGTCACCGGCCCGACCGGCTCGGGAAAATCCACTACGCTGGCTGCGATGGTCAATCATCGCAACGAAAATGAGATGGGTCACATTCTGACCGTGGAAGACCCGATCGAATTTGTGCATGAAAGCAAAAAATGTTTGATCAATCAGCGCGAAGTCGGCCCGCATACGTTGTCTTTTCAAAACGCGCTGCGCAGCGCGTTGCGTGAAGACCCGGATGTGATCCTGGTCGGCGAAATGCGCGATCTGGAAACCATACGCCTGGCGATGTCAGCAGCGGAAACCGGCCACCTGGTTTTCGGCACACTGCATACCAGCTCGGCGGCAAAAACCATCGACCGTATTATCGACGTGTTTCCCGCCGACGAAAAAGAAATGGTGCGGGCGATGTTGTCCGAATCGCTGCGCGCAGTGATCTCGCAAGCACTGCTTAAAACCAAAGATGGAACCGGCCGTGTGGCGGCGCATGAAATCATGATTTGTACTCCGGCGATTCGCAATCTGATCCGCGAAGCCAAGGTGCCACAAATGTATTCTGCGATTCAGACTGGCCAGAATATCGGCATGCAGACGCTGGATCAATGCCTCGCCACGCTGATTAAAGAAAACAAGATCACTCCTGCGGAAGCGCGCACCAAGGCGGCGAACAAAGACTCATTCCCCGGTTAATCGTAGTATTTACATCAGGAATATTTATCATGGAAAGAGACCAGGCTACCGAACTGATACACAACTTGCTGCGCGGGATGATCAGCAAAAAAGCTTCCGACTTGTTCATCACGACCGGTTTCCCGCCCGCCTTCAAGATGGACGGAAAGCTGACACCGGTTTCGAACCAGATACTGACCCCGATCCACACCCAGGAACTGGCACGCAGCATCATGAACGACCGCCAGGCTGCCGAATTCGAAGCGACCCACGAATGCAATTTCGCGATCAGCCCGCATGGCATCGGCAGGTTCCGCGTCAATGTGTTCATGCAGCAGCAGCGCGTCGGCATGGTGCTGCGCACCATCACGACCAAGATTCCCGATCTCGACGAGATGGGCCTGCCGCCGGTGCTCAAGGATATCGTGATGACCAAACGCGGTCTGGTGATCCTGGTTGGCGGCACCGGGTCGGGCAAGTCCACGACGCTGGCTGCGATGCTGGGGCATCGCAACAAGAACAGCTACGGGCATATCATCACGATCGAGGATCCGGTGGAATATGTGCATGAGCATATCAATTGCATGATCACGCACCGCGAAGTCGGTGT
>JBDTPU010000280.1:0-1555 GCA_039932535.1 Gallionella sp.
AGTGTTTCCCCTCCCCGCCGCGGGCGTAATGTGACCGGGGCGCGCCGCAGTTTCGCCAGACTGAGGCCACCTCCTGCAGATTGATCGAATCTTAGTCGCATATTCAGCGCAGGCCAAACCAGCTCAGTTTCCCCTTGCCAAGGCAACCTGAAATTCCGATCAAAGCTCCCCATTGCGCGCAGTGCGTATACTCTTCCATGATAGCGGCGTATTTGCCAGTCCCCATAGGCGATGCATACCGCCGCATCTTTTCGCGCATGGCAGAGTTGCTGCAACATATCATCCAGTTGCACGGCTTGTGGCATTGGTGCGCCGAGGCCATGCAGAAAATAACGCAGCAGATTTTTTGCGCGTGGCGGACTCAATGCCTGCAAGGCAGCAACGGCCAATGTTTCGCCTTCTAATGTCTGTGCGGCATCCTGTTGCGCCAACTCATCGAGCAAGCTGCTCGCCTCGGCGAAATGTTGCGCGCTACGCGTTAAAGTGGCGCGATAAGCAGGAAATTTTTCACTCAGTAAGGGCAGCATGCGATGGCGCAAAAAGTTGCGCGGATAATTATCATTGCTATTGCTTTCGTCCTCTATCCACTGCAAATCATGCGCGGTAGCGTAGTCGAGAATTTCCTGGCGCGAACTATGCAATAACGGTCGAACTATTGATCCTGCGCAAATGTTTTTAGATTCCGTTCGGGCTAAGCCTGTCGAAGCCGACTTTGATTTAGCAATCCTATACCCTTCGACAAGCTCAGGGCGAACGGCGTCATGGGAGCCTGCACGTTCGGCAAGCAGCGGCCGCTTCGATAAGCTCAGGACAGGCCCTTCGGCGCAGCTCAGGACAGGCCGCTTCGACAAGCTCAGGACAGGCATGGCACTCGCGCCGCGCACCCCGGCTCCGCGCAGCAATTGCAGCAGCAATGTTTCCGCCTGATCGTCGGCATGGTGCGCCAGCGCCACAAAGTCGCATGGCTGCCTGGCGAACGCTGCATGGCGCAGCTTGCGCGCCGCCGCTTCGATGCCATGTGCTGCACGCAACGGGGCAATGTCCACGCGTTCGATGCGCAAGGGAATGTGATGGCGAGCGCACAGTTCCACACAGAACTCTGCCCATGCATCGGCATGCGGACTGATGCCGTGATGGACATGCAATGCGGATAGTTGCCATGAAAAATTTGCGGCGAGTTGGTGCAGCAGATGCAGCAACACCACCGAGTCCACCCCGCCGCTCAAGCCAATCAGCACTGAACTGCGCGCGGGAAGCAACGGCGCGATTTGCGCAGCGACACGATCAGCGAGAGAATTCTGGAAGTCCACGAGCAGACCCGGAGAGCGTTATTCCCTGGAAAAATACAGGCAAGCTATTTCTCCCGAAGCGGAGGAGACATTTACAGTGCCGGGATGACGAATAAAATTTACTGGAGTGCAATTTCCTTGAATTTGCCATAGCTCATCAAGCGATTGAAACGGTCTTGCATCAGATTTGCAGTCGGTTTGCTTTGGGCGATTTTCAGTGCTTCATGCACTGCTTTCTTCACGTTCTGCATGGTCGTGGCATAATC
>JBDTPU010000281.1:0-1590 GCA_039932535.1 Gallionella sp.
ACCGTATTACAACGTAACGCCGACGAGATCGCGCGGCGCGCCGGGCGTCCGATCCGCATCACCGTGGTGGCGGACAAGAATCTGGAACTCGCGAAGCAGGTAACCGGCGGCAAGTGCCGACTCACTGACGATGCGTTCTCGGTGGTGAGCGATCCGGAAATTGATATCGTCATCGAACTGATCGGTGGCTACGGCGTGGCGAAGGAACTGGTGATGAAGGCCATTGCCAACGGCAAGCATGTGGTCACTGCCAACAAGGCGCTGCTGGCCACGCACGGCAACGAGATCTTCAAGGCGGCGCAGGATAAGGGCGTGATGATCGGGTTCGAGGCAGCCGTGGCTGGTGGCATTCCCATCATCAAGGCATTGCGCGAAGGCTTGAGCGCCAATCGCATCGAGTGGATAGCCGGAATTATTAACGGCACTACCAATTTCATTTTGTCCGAGATGCGCGACAAAGGTTCGAGCTTCGATAGCGTATTGAAAGAGGCGCAACGCTTGGGCTACGCCGAGGCCGACCCTGCTTTTGATATTGAGGGTGTAGACGCGGCGCACAAGATTACTATTCTTTCTGCACTGGCATTTGGCATCCCTATGCAGTTCGACAAGGCCTACATTGAGGGTATTTCCAAACTCGATGCAACCGATATCAAATACGCCGAGCAACTCGGCTATCGCATCAAATTACTGGGCATCACCAAGCGTACGACTGAAGGTGTCGAGTTGCGCGTGCATCCCACGCTGATTCCGGCCAAGCGTTTGATCGCCAATGTGGAAGGCGCGATGAACGCGGTCGTCGTGCAGGGCGATGCGGTCGGCGCCACGCTGTATTACGGCAAGGGCGCGGGCGCCGAGCCGACTGCCAGCGCGGTGATCGCCGATCTGGTGGATGTCACGCGCATGCACACCGCCGATCCGGAACATCGCGTGCCGCATCTGGCGTTCCAACCGGATCAATTGGTTGACCTGCCCATCCTGACGATCAGCGAGGTGCACACCAGTTTTTATTTGCGCCTGCGTGTGCAGGATGAACCGGGCGTGCTGGCCAGCGTCATGCGCGTATTGGCCGATGAACAAATTTCGATAGACGCCGTGATTCAGAAGGAACCGGGTGAAGGTGAAGATCACGTAGACTTGATTTTGCTGACCCATCTGACCATTGAAAAGCGCATGAATGCGGCTCTTGCCAAGCTCGAACAGATGACCGTGGTGTCAGGCAAGGTCACGCGCATACGCATGGAAGAGTTGGGGAAATAGGCCGTCATTCCGGCGCAGGCCGGGAATCCAGTTGATTGAATCAGCCCCGCGTGGCGGGACAGAACCTTGGATGTCGGCTATGCCGGATTTTTATTATTTGCTGGATTCCCGCCTGCGTGGGAATGACGGTGATGAGAGCACACAATGAAATACATCTCTACCCGCGGCAACGCGCCCGCAAAATCTTTTATTGAAATTCTGCTTGAGGGTCTTGCACCGGATGGCGGTCTGTACCTGCCCGAAGAATACCCGCAAGTCACACGTGCTGAGCTGGATGCCTGGCGCAAGCTGTCCTATGCCGATCTTGCGTACGCGGTGCTGTCGAAATTCGCC
>JBDTPU010000282.1:0-1930 GCA_039932535.1 Gallionella sp.
ACGTATGCTGCGAGCGCTGCGCTGACCAACGACTTAGGCAGCGTTCTTTACTGCCTTAGTCGAATGGCCATGCCTTCCCCACCCCGGAACCGCTCGCTACGATTTCTGTCGCTATGTATAGCGCGATGGATTTTACCCGAAATCATGCATAGCTTCTGCCAGAGAGATCAGCCCATAATGTCTGCCCGACATAACTGGGAAAATGTGCTGGTTATTTGATAGAATCCGTCCCGATTCAAATAATTCCGCGCGTGTCGGGGTACCCGTAGTCGGGGTACACGTATTTGGTGCATGTCATTCTGGAACTGAACCACTATGAATATATTTAACCGTTCTAACCGCCCTGCCGTGTTGCTTACCGGCGTGTTGCTGTTATGCGCCAGCCTGGTCGCCTATGCCGATGATATTGAAGATGCCAACCAGCTATTAAAACAAGGCCAGCGCATTCAGGCATTGAACAAGGTCAATGATTATCTCGCCGACAAACCAGCCGAGAAACCAAAAAATGCGCAAGCACGATTCCTCAAAGGATTGATCCTCACCGAGCAAGGCAAGACCACCGAAGCCATCAAAATATTTACGGCGTTGACCGATGATTATCCCGACTTGCCTGAGCCCTATAACAACCTCGCCGTGCTGTATGCTGGCCAAGGTCAATACGACAAGGCCAAGCAGTTGCTGGAAATGGCGATCAGCACTCATCCCAGTTACGCCACCGCGCACGAGAACCTCGGTGACATATACGCCAAGATGGCCAGCCAGGCCTATGATCGCGCCTTGCAGCTGGATCACGGCAATACCGCGACGAAAACCAAACTGGCGATGATCCAAAATCTGTTCGCCGGTGGTACCAGCACTAAAAAAACTCCTGCACACAATGCTGCTATCGTCGGCAAAGCGGAAGAGCCTATGTCTGGCAGCGAGAATGCAGTCTCCATGATGGACAAGGAAAATCAGCCCGAATTGGCTCAGTCGGCACCGGCCGCATCCGTAACCGTGCCCTCTTCCCCCAAGCGCGCTGACAAAAAAGACAGCGGCCAAATTTTGAAAACCGTCACGGCTTGGGCTGCTGCATGGTCGGCTCAGAATACCGATCAATATCTGTCGTTCTATGCGGATGATTTCAAAACGCCGGGCGGTGAAACTCGTGCAGCATGGCAGACCGCCCGCAGAGAGCACATCAGCAACCCGAAACATATCCAGGTGGACATTCGCAATCCCTCCATACAATTTATCGACAGCGAGCATGCCAAGGCGAGGTTCCTTCAATCCTACCGAGCCAGCCATTTGAAAACCTCCAGCTATAAAACCTTGCTGCTGGTGAAGTCCGGCGACAAGTGGCTGATACAGGAAGAACGTTCCAGGTAACCATGTTAAAACCCGCACTGATTTTTTCGTTGCTCAGCGTGATGCCCATGACGGCGCAGGCCGAGTCGACTTCGCCCGGCATAGAAGCGCAGTTAGTCAAGAGCCTGCAATCCATTAACAGCAATCACCTCGACCTTGCGCTCAACGAGGTGGACAGCTTGTTGCGCGCCACCCCGAATTTCAAATTGGCGCAATTGGTCAAGGGCGATTTGCTGATGGCGCATGCGGGCGTAATCGATAATTTCGGCAGTGCGGCCAATGCGCCGCATGAAAAAATTGAAGACCTGCGCGACGAAGCGCGGGTGCGCCTGCAGCGCGTGCTGTCCCAATCAGACATCAAGCTCAGGCCGCGTTTTTTATGGCAGCTGGATGCGCAACAAAAATATGCACTGGTAGTCGACACCAGCCGCTCCACATTATTCGTTTATGAAAACGTGGCGGGCGAACCGCGCTATGTCACTGACTTTTACATCACCATCGGCAAACTCGGCACCGAAAAATTTTCCTCCGGCGATCAACGCACGCCGATAGGCGTGTATTTCGTCAGCGCGGAATTGCCCAG
>JBDTPU010000283.1:0-3365 GCA_039932535.1 Gallionella sp.
GGCTCGCCCGTGGCAACGCCTGGAAAAAACTGAAGTCGTGCGCTGGCTGGATAAGGATGCCGCACAGTTCGAAATTGAAATATTGCCGCAGGCTGTTTCCAGCAACACTTTACTATTGCAACGTGCCGGCCTGGACAGCGCAAACGGGCGCGCATCGAGTGGCAGCGTCGTGGCGTTAGAGTTGCAGAGTGCCGGGCGCGGACGAATGGGTCGCACCTGGCATTCCGGCTTGGGCACAGCGCTGACGTTTTCGTTGTTGTGGCGTTTTGATTTCGGGTTAAATGCCTTGTCCGGATTGAGTCTGGCGGTAGGTGTGGCAATTGTGCGCGCACTCAACAAGCTCGGCGCGCAAGGCGTGCAGTTGAAATGGCCGAATGATATTTTAACGGGACAGGGAAAATTGGCAGGTGTGCTGATCGAGGCCCAAGGCGATATGCTCGGACCCAGCGCGGTGGTGATCGGCATCGGCTTGAATATTAATTTGCCCGCCAGTCTGGTGCCGCAGATCGGTCAGCCTGCCTGTGCACTGGATGAAATATGTACGGTGATGCCCACGCGTAATCAGTTGCTGGCGGCCTTGTTACGGGAGTTGGCGGAGGTATTGCAGCAATTCGCGCACGGCGGTTTCGCCACATTTTGCGAAGAATGGCAGCAATACCATCTCTACCAGAATAAGCCCATTCAGTTGCAAATGCCTGATGGAAAAACCGTGAGCGGCATTGCGCGCGAAGTCAGCGACAGCGGAGAGTTATGCCTGGAAACAGCACAAGGCGCGCGGCGTTTTAATTCCGGAGAAGTGCGGGTGCGGCGATGAAATTGCTGATTGATGCTGGCAACACGCGTATCAAGTGGGCTGTGGTAAAGCAAAAACAATGGTTGTGTAGCGGCGTTTTGCCTGCCGAACAGGCCGACGCATTAGCGCTGCAAATTGCCGATCATCTCGGCAAACTCCGCATTGGTTTACATGACATCCAGCAAATCTGGGTGAGCAATGTTGCCGGTGAAAAAATTGCACAGCATATCCGCAATATTGATGCTGACAAATCCGCGTCTCTTCATTTCGTTGTTGCAAGGGATAGGCAGTGCGGTGTGCGTAATGGTTATTCCAATCCGTCTCAATTGGGCAGTGACCGGTGGGCAGCATTGATTGCGGCATGGCATCTGGTGCAACAGAAATGTCTGGTGGTGAACAGCGGCACCGCAACTACGATAGATGCCTTGTCCGGGCAGGGCGAATTTATGGGTGGAATAATTGCGCCCGGCGTGGAGCTGATGCAGCGCAGTGTGGTCACCGCAACCGTTCAACTGAAAGCAGCGCAGGGCAAGTATGTGGCGTTCCCGCAAAACAGCGCCGACGCCTTATACAGCGGCGCGATCCAGGCCGGCTGCGGCGCAATCGAACGGCAATATGCTTTGCTTGAGGATGACAACGCGCCGCTGATATTGAGTGGCGGAGCGGCAGAATTGTTGCAGCGCTGCCTTGATCAAAAACGCTTCCGCGCGCCGCTCCGCGTTGTGGACAATCTGGTGTTGCAAGGGTTGTTGCTGATGGCTCAGGAAAACGTGACGGAAAGTTTATGAGAAATCTATTCTGGATTTTATTGTTGGGCAATGTGTTTTTATTTGCGGCAATCCAGCGTGGCTGGTTAGTCCTGGGCGAACCAGAAATACCGGCGCAGCCTTCTTTGCACGCGGACATGATCCGCCTGTTGCCGCCGCTTGCGGTTCCGGTATTGCCTGCGCCAGCTCCGGTGTCGGCGTCACCTGCGCAGACATCCTCCGCATCCCAGACCTCATCGAATCGGCAACCTTCGCGAAATATAGCTGCGAATATGGTTGCGCCCCCCACAGCGCAACCGGGTGCCCCGGTGTGTCTGGAATGGGGAGATTTTTCAGGTCCGGATCTGGCGCGTGCTGCCACGGCGTTGTCCGCCTTGCACTTGGCCGATCAATTAAGCCAGCGTCAGATTGAGCGCGACATAAGTTATTGGGTGTATATCCCGCCGCTCAGAAACAAGGCTGCGGCTAACCGGAAAATCGCCGAGCTCAGGGCGCTTCGCGTCCGGGAATATTTTGTGATGCAAACTTCAGGGCCTTGGCTGAATGCGATTTCACTGGGCGTATTCAAAACGCGCGATGCGGCACAAAATTTTCTGCATAACTTGCAAGCTAAAGGGGTGCGTAGCGCGCAGGTCGGGGAGCGTGGCAGCAAAGTTAAAGCGACGCTGTTTCTGTTGAATAAAATAGATGCCGCGACCGAGATTAAATTGTCCGCCCTGCAGAAAGATTTTGCCGGGAGCGAGTTGAACCATGTTCCCTGCACATTGACCAGTGCGCATTGACCAGTGCACATTTGACAAGATAAGGTGAAATCCGGAGAATGCCGCGCTCCCTGAAGGATAGTAGCAACTCAGGCGGTGATATAGCTCAGGTGGTTAGAGCGCAGCACTCATAACGCTGAGGTCGGTGGTTCAAATCCACCTATCACCACCAAACATTCGGTGCTGCAGTGTGCCCCAAAGAAGCGTGCCAAAAAAATTCCATATTAAAACTTTCGGCTGCCAGATGAACGAGTATGACTCGGACAAAATGGCGGATGTGTTGCGCGCCTGGGAAGGCATGGAGCCGACCGGCAAGCCGGAAGACGCCGACATCATTTTGTTCAATACCTGTTCGATACGCGAGAAGGCCGAAGAAAAAGTGTTCTCCGATCTGGGGCGGGTGCGCCCGCTCAAGCTGGCCAATCCCGATCTGCTGATCGCCGTGGGTGGCTGTGTGGCCAGCCAGGAAGGTGCGGCGATATTGCAGCGTGCACCTTATGTGGATGTGGTATTCGGCCCGCAGACCCTGCACCGCTTGCCGCAATTATTGCAGGCGCGCCGCGATACCGGCCGCGCGCAAGTGGACATCAGCTTCCCCGAGATCGAAAAATTCGATCATCTGCCGATTCCACAAGTCACCTCCGGCACAGCGTATGTGTCCATCATGGAAGGTTGCAGCAAATATTGCACCTTCTGTGTCGTGCCTTATACACGCGGCGAAGAAGTATCGCGTCCGCTGGCGGACGTGATGCGAGATGTGCGACAACTGATTGCACAAGGCGTGAAAGAGGTCATGCTGCTGGGCCAGAATGTGAATGCATATTGCGGGGCAGGCGGCGATGGTGAAACCGTGGATTTCGCTTTTCTGCTGCAGTCCCTTGCCGCACTGGACGGCATCAGCCGCTTGCGCTTTACCACTTCGCATCCACGCGATATGTCGCAGCGGCTGATTGATGTGTATGCAAGCACACCCAAGCTGGTCAGCCATTTGCATCTGCCGGTGCAATCCGGATCGGATCGCATTCTGGCGGCGATGAAGCGCGG
>JBDTPU010000284.1:0-3718 GCA_039932535.1 Gallionella sp.
GCATGACGTGCAGATCACCAAGGAAGCACCGAATTATCACGTTGATTAAATCCTGTGAAATGTGAATAGTGAAATGTGAAAGGTAAAACCCCGCACGTTTCACATTCTACGTTTCACCTTTCACGGTTTCTGACATGCACAAAAAAATCCTGATCCTCGATTTCGGTTCGCAATACACCCAGTTGATTGCGCGCCGCGTGCGTGAAACCCATGTCTACTGCGAACTTCATCCTTACGATGTTGATATGAACTTTATTCGCGATTTCAAACCGGCGGGGATCATTCTTTCCGGTGGTCCGAATTCGGTGACCGAGGGCGATACGCCACGCGCGCCGCAGATCGTGTTCGAACTGGGTGTGCCGGTGCTGGGCATCTGTTACGGCATGCAGACCATGGCCGCGCAACTGGGCGGTACGGTGGAAAATGGCGTGGTGCGTGAATTCGGTTATGCCGAGATTCGCGCGCAGGGGAATTCTGTTTTGTTACGCGATATTCAAGACAGAACCAATGCGCAAGGCCACGGCTTGATCGACGTGTGGATGAGTCACGGCGACAAGGTGACTATATTGCCGCCAGGTTTTTCGGTCATTGCCAGCAACGCTACCACGCCTATTGCCGGCATGGCAGACGAAGCACAGCGTTTTTATGCGCTGCAATTTCACCCCGAAGTGACTCATACCCCGCAGGGAAAGGCCATGCTGAGCCGTTTTGTGCATGATATCTGCGGCTGTGCGCAGGACTGGAACATGCCGGATTATGCCAATATAGCAGTGGAAAAAATCCGCGCACAAGTGGGTAAGGATGAAGTGATACTCGGTCTGTCCGGCGGGGTGGATTCATCGGTGGCAGCGGCGCTGATCCATCGCGCCATCGGCGATCAACTGACTTGCGTGTTCGTGGATAACGGCCTGCTGCGTTTGAATGAGGCCGAGCAGGTGATGCAGACCTTCGCCAAGAGTCTTGGCGTGAAAGTTATCCACGTAGATGCCGGTAATGAGTTTTTGCATCATCTGATCGGCGTGTCCGACCCTGAACAAAAACGCAAAATCATCGGGCGAGAATTTGTCGAAGTGTTCCAGCGCGAAGCCAAAAAATTGCCACAGGCAAAATGGCTGGCGCAAGGCACGATCTATCCGGACGTGATCGAATCTGCCGGAGCAAAAACCAAAAAAGCCCACACCATCAAATCGCATCACAATGTGGGCGGCCTGCCGGAAAGTCTGCACCTGAAACTGCTCGAACCGCTGCGCGAACTGTTCAAGGACGAAGTGCGTGAACTGGGCGTGGCGCTTGGTCTGCCGCATGCCATGGTGTATCGCCATCCCTTCCCCGGCCCCGGTCTGGGGGTGCGCATTCTCGGCGAAGTGAAAAAGGAATATGCAGAACTGCTGCGCCGTGCCGATGCGATTTTTATTGAAGAGCTGCATGCCACTAAAGATGAAGACGGCAAGTCCTGGTACGCGAAAACCTCACAAGCCTTTACCGTATTCCTGCCGGTCAAAAGCGTAGGTGTGATGGGTGATGGCCGCACCTACGAATGGGTGGTGGCACTGCGTGCGGTGCAGACGCAGGACTTCATGACGGCACATTGGGCAGAGTTACCATACGCACTGCTAGGCAAAGTCTCCAATCGCATTATCAACGAAGTACGCGGTATCAACCGCGTGGTGTACGACATTTCCGGCAAGCCCCCTGCGACGATAGAGTGGGAGTAGCGACCCCGATACGGTGCGGCGAAGCCGGTTGGGTATGGGAGGAGTGGTAGCGGCTGTTCTCAAGTATTCAAGATTGACACGGTTCATTCGGCGATATTGTTCTCACATAGCACCATTTATATCATCCGCAATAACAAAAAGGGCAGAGCATGGCAGGCAACTATAATCCTTGGCTGGTTTTTCTTTCGATCGTGGTTGCTACCGTTGCATCTTACGTGGCACTTGACCTTGCGTCTCGCGTCGTGGCGCATGGAAACCGGGCCTCACGCTATTGGCTGATCGGCGGGGCGCTTTCCATGGGAACGGGCATCTGGTCGATGCATTTCATCGGCATGCTGGCCTTCCAGCTGCCGATCCCGATGTCATACGATATACCGATCACGCTGCTGTCGCTGGTGATTGCAATTATCGTTTCAGGTTTTGCGCTCTACACGGTTAGCCACGGTACCCTGAGTTTGCACAGGCTGTTGAGCGGTGGATTGCTGATGGGAATTGGCATCGCGAGCATGCACTATACCGGCATGGCGGCGATGCAGTTGGAGCCGCCGCTACGCTATGACCCTGTTCTCTTCACTCTTTCTGTTCTGATCGCGATAATCGCCTCGGTGGTAGCACTATGGATCGCCTTCCAGCTGCGCACCGAAACGATTTTGTCCGCATTCTGGAAAAAAGCCGGCAGTTCGCTGGTCATGGGCGCAGCGATTACCGGGATGCACTATACCGGCATGGCAGCGGCAAACTTCGCGCCAAACACTATCTGCTCAGTGAGTCCGCAGGACATCAACAATGTCTGGCTGGCCGGCGCGATAGGGGGCTTTACCTTTATGTTCCTGACGACCACCCTGCTGATATCGGTGTTTGATGCCCATCTTGCAAATCGCGCGGCAAAACATGCGGAAAATCTGCACCTGCTGAACGTCAATCTGGAAAAGCATGCGGCCGAACTCTCCCAGACTAATATGCGGTTGCAGGAGGAAGTGAAGGAACGGGTACGTTCTGAGGAGCAGATTCAATACCTCGCATATCATGACGGCCTTACAGCGCTACCGAATCGGGCATTGTTCACCGACCGCATCAATCATGCGATCAGCATAGCGCAACGCAGCCAAGGGCAGCTGGCAGTGTTAATTATCGACCTCGATCATTTCAAGAACGTTAACGACACCCTTGGGCACCGTATCGGCGACGCGTTGCTGATAGAAGTTGCAGAACGTCTGAAATCTGTGATGCGCGGAGAAGACACGGTATCACGTCAGGGTGGGGATGAATTCATCCTGGTGTTGGCGGTCACCGATGCCGATGGTGCCGGGCATGTGGCTGAGAAATTATTGAGGACGGTCGCCGAGACATGCCGGATTGAACAGCATGAGTTGGTCATCACGTCCTCTATCGGCATCGCCATGTATCCAGATGACGGCGAGAATTTCGATACGCTATCCCAGTGCGCTGATGTTGCGATGTACCGTGCCAAGCGGGATGGACGCAATAATTTCCGATTTTTTACCGCGGAAATGCAGTTACACTCAGCTCGTAGTCTGCAACTGGAAAACGCTCTGCGCCGCGCACTGGAGCGCAACCAGTTGTATTTGCATTATCAGCCGCAAATATCTTTGCAAGATGGGAGAGTCATCGGCGCAGAAGCTTTGCTGTGCTGGGAGCATTCTGAATTCGGCATGATCTCACCAGCGGAATTTATCCCGATTGCAGAAAGCAGCGGACAGATTCTGCCTATCGGGGAATGGGTGCTGCGTACCGCGGTTCAGCAGATGAAGACGTGGATGGACAGCGGCATAACACCGATGGTTATAGCGGTGAATCTTTCAGCGGTGCAGTTTCGCCATCCCAACTTGCCCGAACTGGTCACGCAAATTCTCGACTCAGCGAGGTTACCGCCACAGCATCTGGAGCTGGAGCTGACCGAAGGTGTAGCGATGGACGATCCGCTTGGTGCCATCGCGGTGATGGACAGTCTGCATGAACGCGGCATCCGCATGTCGATAGAC
>JBDTPU010000285.1:0-3115 GCA_039932535.1 Gallionella sp.
CATGCGCCGAAAACACTGCCTTGTCGCCCACGCTCAAAAAAGCGCGCGCAGCCAATTCCAGCATGTCATTGGAACCGTTGCCCAGCACGATGCGTGCAGCTTCGATACCATAACGCAGGGACAGCGCATCTTTCAACTCGAAACCGTTGCCGTCCGGATACAGCGCGATGGTCTTGATCGCCTCGTGCATCGCAGCCACGGCCAGCGGGCTGCAACCGAGCGGGTTTTCGTTGGAGGCCAGTTTGACAATACCCGTGATGCCTAACTCACGCTCCAGGTCGGCGATGGGCTTGCCGGGCTGGTAGGGTGCGATGGCGCGGATATAAGGTGGTGCTAGATCGCTGTAGTTCATTGCAGATTCAGGTTAAATTTTTAGCACAATCGTGAACTCTATCCCTCCCCCTTCAAGGGGGAGGCTAGGAGGGGGATGGGGGGAGGTGTCCGCGCTGAACGAACTACCCATCCCCACCCTGACCCTCCCCTTGAAGGGGAGGGAATGTTGTTGTATGTCTTACACAGCAACCGGATACGAACCGAGCACCTTCACAAATGCAGCGACCTGTTTGAGCTCAGCCAGCGCAGCAGCTACTTTTTTATCTTGCTGATGGCCTTCGATGTCCATGTAGAACACATATTCCCAAAGCCCTGAGCGAGCCGGACGCGACTCCAGCCGGGTCATGCTGACCGCGTGTTTGGCTAGCGGTACCAGCAGGTCATGCACTGCGCCAGGACGGTTTGCGGTAGACATGACCAGTGAGGTTTTGTCATTGCCGGAAGGAGCGACTTGCTGATTACCCAACACCAGAAAGCGTGTGGTGTTATTGGCATCGTCCTCGATGTTTTCCACGCATACACTCAAGCCGAAACGCAGCGCGGCCTGGCTGCCCGCGATAGCCGCACTATCGGGATTTTCCGCAGCGAGCCGCGCCGCCTCGGCATTGCTCGCAACCGGGATGCGCGCCGCACGCGGCAAATTAGTATTCAACCAACTCTGGCATTGACCCAACGACTGCGGGTGCGAGTACACGGTCTTGATCGCATCCAATTCGCTGCACTGGTCATTGCCTTGGCCGAGCAGGCACTGATGGATTGGTAACATCACTTCGCCGCATATTTGCAGCGTGCCTTGCATCAACATATCCAGTGTGCGTCCGACCGCGCCTTCGCTGGAATTTTCCACCGGAACCATACCATAATGCACCGCGCCGCTTTCGACCGCATGAAACACATCATCAATACTTGCGCATGGCTTGCCCTGCACCGCGCTGCCAAACCGCTTGAGCACCGCTGCCTCGCTGAATGTACCTTGCGGCCCGAGGTAAGCTACCGTCAAGGGCGCTTCCAGCGCGCGGCATTGCGACATGATCTCGGTGAACAGTTGCGCCACCGCCTGCTTGTTCAACGGCCCGGCATTGTTGTCCTGCGCGCGCCGCACCACCTGCGCCTCGCGCTCCGGACGCAGCACCGCTCCATTGTCTTTCAGATGCCCGATCTGCTGCGCCAGTGCCGCGCGTTGATTGAGCAGCCTGAGCAGCTCATCATCAAGGCGATCTATTTTTTCGCGATACTGGTTTAATTTTTCGCTCATGTCACTTGGGTAAAGGTAAATTCACTTGGGCAAAGGTAAATCACGCACCATCAGCACACCGGGAATGGCGGCGATTTGCGCGATCAATTCAGCCGGAATTGTGCTGTCTGTATCCACCAGTGTGTAAGCCATTTCGCCACGCGATTTGTTCATCATGTTGTGAATATTAATGCCTGCCTGTGCCAGTGTGGTAGAAATCTGTCCCAGCATGTTCGGCACATTGCTGTTGGAAATCGCCAGACGAAATGCCGATTCACGCGGCATCACCACGGTCGGAAAATTCACCGTGTTGGTAATATTGCCATGTTCCAGATATTCCCGCACCTGCTCCACCACCATCACCGCGCAGTTCTCTTCCGCCTCTTCGGTGGATGCGCCGAGATGCGGCAAAGCCACAACGTTGACCTGTCCCTGCAACTTTTGCGCCGGGAAGTCGCACACATAACAGCGCAAATGCTTGCTTGCCAACCCGGCCAATATTGCATCGCTATCTACAATCGCGTCACGCGAAAAATTCATCAGCACACTGCCTGTCTTCATCGCCTGCACGCGCTGCGTGTTGATCAAACTGCGGGTCGCATCCACCAACGGCACATGCAGCGTGACGAAGTCGCTGTGCTTAAGCAGCTCTTCCACGCTGTTCGCCTTTTTCACTTGCGAAGACAGGCTCCAGGCGGCATCTACAGTCAGCTCCGGATCATAGCCATACACGTGCATGCCCAGACCCAGCGCGGTATCGGCGACCAGACGGCCGATCGCGCCCAACCCGATGATGCCCAGCGTGCGGCCGCGCAGTTCGATGCCCGCGTAATGCTTTTTGCCCTCTTCGACCAGTGTGTGCAGCGCGGCATCATCACCTTGCAAGCCTGCGGTGAACTGCAATGCAGGCACAATATTGCGCGCCGCCAGCAGCATGCCGGCCAGCACCAGTTCCTTCACTGCGTTGGCATTCGCACCGGCTGCATTGAACACCGGTATGCCGCGCCCGCTCATTTTTTTTACCGGCACATTGTTGGTACCGGCACCCGCGCGCGCAACCGCTTTCACGCTGGGGGGAATCTCCATGTCATGCATCACTTGCGAACGCACCAGAATCACATCGGGGTCGTTGATATCGGCACCAACCTGATAAGCGCCTGCAGGAAAGCGTTTCAGCCCTGTTGAAGAAATTTTGTTCAGGGTCAATATGCGGTATGGCTTAGTCATCTTAACCGTTTTTGGTGGCGAATTCGTTCATGAAGTTGACCAGCGCCTGCACACCTTCCAGCGGCATCGCATTGTAAATCGAGGCGCGCATGCCGCCCACCGAGCGGTGACCCTTGAGTTGCAACAGCCCGCGCGCGTCAGCCTGCTTGAGAAAATCACCGTCCAGTCCTGAGCCTGTCGAAGCCTGTCCTGAGCTTGTCGAAGTGGGGGCGTCCTTTAATGTGCCAGTATTATTCAAAGTAAAGGGAACGTTCATCCGCGAACGATCCGATGTCGCCACCGGACAATGATAAAAACCATTGCTACCATCAATTGCGGCAT
>JBDTPU010000286.1:0-5549 GCA_039932535.1 Gallionella sp.
CAAGTCGCCAAAGAATTTTTGCAGGACGATAACCTGACAGTCGCGGTGCTCGATCCGCAGCCGCTTTCCGGCAAACCGAAACATCAGTCAGAAGGAGGATCGTCACATGTTCGCTAAAACACTTGAGAAGCTACTGCGCAGTCAATCTGCTTTGTCGCGTGCTCGCTCACTCCTCGTCTATCCATTCGATATGCCTCGTCGTTCGCTGCGCGGCTTCGCGCATATTGACTTGCTCGCTACGCTTCTGAAGCGTTTTGCAAGGTTATTGATTCCTGCGCTGTGCTTTTCAAGCGCTGTCGTTTTTGCCACCCCGAACATCCAGCACTGGCAAAGCGCCAGCGGCGCGAAGGTATTGTTCGTGGAAGATCATGACATCCCGATGCTGGATGTGGCAGTGACTGTTCAGGCGGGCAGCAGCTTTGATGCGGCGGATAAATCCGGTGTGGCTGGGTTAACTCATCAGTTGCTGGATGCCGGCGCAGAGGGTTTGAGCGAAGACGAAATTTCGCGCGGCATGGCGGACATCGGCGCGCAATTTGGCGGCAGCTTTGATCCGGATCGTTCCATTGTTTCATTACGCACCTTGAGCAGCACCGCGGAACGCGACAAAGCATTGGACATCATGGCGCGCGTGCTGCAACACCCGGTGTTTCCGGAAGCCATCGTGGCACGTGAAAAAGTGCGGCTGATCGCCGCATTGAAAGAGGCGGAGACCAAGCCGGAAAGCATTGCTGACAAGGTTTTTCAGAAAGCAGTATTCGGCACGCATCCTTACGCGTTACTCGGCTCAGGCGAAGTCGACAGTGTGGAAAAAATCACCGTGCCAGACTTGAATGATTTTTATCATGCGCATTATCAGGCCGCTCATGCAGTGGTCGCCATCATGGGTGACACGACACGTGCCCAGGCAGAAGCGATCGCGCAACAGCTCACGGCGCAATTGCCGTCATCGGCTGCACCCAATCCAATGCCCAAGGTGGTGATGCATATCGCCGCGAGCGAGCAGCGTATCAGCCACCCCGCCAGCCAAAGCCATATCCTGATTGGTGCGCCGGGCATAGCGCGTGGCGATCCTGATTTTTTTGCGCTGTATGTCGGCAACTATACTTTGGGCGGCGGCGGGTTTGCTTCGCGCCTGATGAACGAGGTGCGCGAAAAGAAGGGGCTGGCTTACAGCGTCTATAGTTATTTCATGCCACTCAAGCAACCCGGTGCTTTTGAGATTGGCCTGCAAACCAAAAAAGAGCAAGCCGACGAAGCGCTGAAACTGGTACGCAGCACATTGGCGGATTTCATTGCCAAAGGCCCGACCGAGAAAGAGTTGCGCGCTGCCAAGCAGAATATCATTGGCGGTTTTCCGTTACGCATTGATAGCAATCGCAAGATACTCGACTATCTGAGCGTCATCGGCTTCTATAATTTGCCATTGACCTATCTGGACGATTTCACGCGTAATATCGACAAGGTGACTGTGGCGCAGATCCGCGACGCGTTCGCGCGCCACATCGATCCGCAAGCGATGGCGACAGTGATTGTCGGCGCACCAGAAGAAATGGTGAAATAGCAAATCTTACATGAACAAAGTACGAATCATCGGCGGCGAGCTGCGCCGCCGCATGATCAGCTTCCCCGATGCAGAAGGATTGCGCCCCACTCCGGATCGGGTGCGCGAAACGTTATTCAACTGGCTGGGGCAAACGCTGCATGGACGCACCTGCCTGGATTTATTCGCCGGGAGCGGCGCGCTGGGATTCGAGGCCGCCTCGCGCGGGGCTGAGCGGGTGGTGATGGTGGAAACGAACCGCACAGCTCTGCGCGCGTTGCAGGATAATATTACCAAGCTGGACTGCGCTAACGTGTCCGTACACGGACAGGATGGGCTAGAATTTGTGTCCCGTGATGCGCAACAGTATGACGTGATTTTTCTGGACCCACCGTTTCAGAGCGATTACCTGCCGAAGTTGCTGACGATATTGCCGCAACGCCTGAATGAAAACGGTGTAGTGTATGTCGAATCCGGTGCCGCGATCACTGTTCAGCCGCCGTGGCAGGTAATTAAATCGGGCAAGGCGGGGCAAGTGCATTATCAATTACTGCAAGTTGAATAAATCATTTTGCGGGATGAAGCGCAAGGAGCCGCACAGCGAATGACGAAGGCATATCAGATTGATAGACAAGGAATGAGCGAGCACGCGACGCCGCGAGTGAAATGGTCGCTGCGCAGCAGCGGGGGTACCCCCGGCCTACCCCTTGCGGGTGGATACGCCCACAAAATGGATTTATATGATTAAAGTAGTTTATCCGGGTACATTCGATCCCATCACCCACGGCCATGAAGATGTTGTGCGGCGCGCGGCTGGATTGTTCGGCGAAGTTATCGTGGCGGTGGCGGAAAGCCGCGCGCAAACCTTGTTCACGCTGGCCGAGCGCGTGGAGATGGCAAGTGAGGTATTCAAAAATTTTGCCAATGTGCGCGTGGAAGGCTTCCACGGCTTGCTGATGAACTTCGTGCAGGCGCATGATGCGCGCGTGGTGCTGCGCGGATTGCGCGCAGTGTCGGATTTTGAATATGAATTTCAGTTGGCGGGCATGAATCGAAATCTGTACCCCGAAGTCGAAACCTTATTCCTGACTCCGGCGGAGCAATACACTTTTATCTCGGCCAGCATGGTGCGCGAAGTTGCGCGCTTTGGCGGCGATGTGCGCAAATTTGTGTCACCCTATGTAATGGAAAAATTGCAGCAGAAAAGTTTGAATCAAGAGGGGAAGTAACATGGCACTGATGATTACCGATGAATGTATCAACTGCGACGTATGCGAGCCGGAATGCCCGAACGACGCGATCTCGCAAGGCGATACCATTTATGTTATCGACCCGAACAAATGCACCGAATGTGTAGGCCACTACGACACGCCGCAATGCGTGGAAGTATGTCCGGTGGACTGCATTCCATTAAATCCTGAGTACAAGGAAAGCAAAGATCAGCTGCAAGCCAAGTATGAGAAGCTGATGGCGGCGAAGGGGTGATGGATTATTTTAGTGCTCCCAGACACCCTTGATCGCTTCCACATCCCGGCTCTTGCCAAGCGCGGGCAAATCGTAAAAATCAAGCAGCGTACGCAATATATTGTAGTGGTTGATACGCTGCGCGCTCTTGCCCGGCTTCACCATCGTACCCACCAGTATCGTCACGATGTGATTGTCTGCCTGATAATTATCCTCATCCCAGGTCAGTATCAATAAGCTGTTGTGTTCCATTGCCCAATCTACATAGGGAGCGATGCGCGTTTTCAACCAATCGTCCGCCGCTTCAAAACTGCCATCGTGCATATCATTATCCTGATCCGGGATGACAAAAGAAATGGTGGGCAGCCGGGAAAAATCCTGCGGAAAATCGGCAAAACGTTTATTCAACCCGGCGGAAAGGCGCGTGCTTTGCCAGTTCGCCACCGGGTTGTGCTTGCGCTGATACGCCCCGGATCCACATGCATCATCGCCCACCTCGGGCAGTGACTCCGCAAAACTTGCAAAGCTCAATCCGCTATCCAGCAGCCGTGTGGCAAGATTGTCCGAATCAAAAGTATTAGGGCAGGCATCGTTGGTGATGCCATGTGTCACACCGGAAAATAGCGCCAGATAGTTGGGCTGGCTTGGATGAGCGACGCCGTAAGACCGCGTGAACAGCACGCCGCGCTGGGCCAACGCGTGGATATAGGAATTGCGATTAAGCATGTCCATGACCTGCGCATAGCTTCGATTTTCCTCGATCACAACTACAATATGGTCAGGACGCGGCAACTGCTCGGCGCGCGCAGCAGACGCGAGCAGGCACGCCAGCAGGATAATGGCAAATAAACAGCTTGATCTGATTTTCATGGGATGGAATTAACGATTATTTTTCCGCATCTTCGATTTTCTTTTTTTCTTCCGCCGCGTCCTTTTGCACAGCCTGATCCACACTCTTGGCCTTTTCCAGCGCCTCGCGTTGCGGCGCAGCTATTTTAGGCGGCGTCGGTTTATCACACGCATTCAGTAACAGTACAACGGCGAGCACAATGTATTTCATGTTTCCTCCGGTTTAAAGATGTAAGCATCAATCTTTGCATTCTATCTTTACATTCTATGCGAATAAAAGCCACCCAGTACAACCGCAATTATCTCTGGCAATTTCCACAATAAAAACTCGATCGCTGTCCCTGTCTGATTTGCTTGATGGACGAACCGCAACGGCGGCACGGTTCGCCGCTGCGTCCGTACACCCAGTAGTGCTGCTGGAAATAGCCGGGTTTTCCAGCGGTATTCACAAAGTCGCGCAAACTGCTGCCGCCCAATTCAATAGCTTCAGCCAAGGTCGCGCGAATTTCCGTAACCAGTTTTGCGCAGCGCGGCAAGCTGAGCTTTCCGGCGGCGAGTTGCGGTTTGATACCAGCGCGGAACAACGCTTCGTTAGCATAGATATTCCCCACGCCGACCACGACGTGGTTATCCATGATGCATTGCTTGATACTGATGCTACGTCCGCGCGTGGCTTGATGGAGATAGCGCGCATCGAAGTTGTTTGCTAGCGACTCGTCATCAAGCGGCCCGTCTTCCAAGGGTTCGGGGCCCAGTGTCGCGAGCAGCACGTGAGTGGCCGGATTACCTGTATGCCATAACACCGCGCCGAAGCGGCGCGGATCGCGCAGCCGCATCAACGTGCCGTTGGTCAACATTAAATCAAAGTGGTCGTGCTTTTCAGGCGCGGTGTTGGTGAGTAGAATGCGCAGACTGCCGGACATACCCAGGTGCAGTATCAATGTGCCGCTACCGCAATCCATCAGCAAGTATTTGGCGCGTCGCTTAAGCGAGACGATCGTGCGATCGCGCAATAATCCAGGCAGATTTTTCGGGATAGGCCAGCGCAGCTTGGCATTGCGGATCACAACATCCGTGATGGTCAGGCCGGTAAGATGTGCTGCCAAGCCGCGCCGTGCAGTTTCTACTTCGGGGAGTTCAGGCATCGTGCTTTTTGGTGTTGATTTTCATTCGGAAAATTAACAAGTTTTATATAAATCATCCAGTTAATTTTTTTACCTCTGTTTGTTGTGTTGAGAGATATACCGCCATATACTGCAATTGCGGTTACAAAACGGTTACAAATATCTGGGGGCGATATGGCAAAGGTAAAATTAACCGCTGGGAGGATAGCAAATTTCCAGTGTGAAGATGGTAAATCTCAATCTTTCCTTTGGTGCGCAGAAGTGCCGGGGCTGGCCGTACGCTCAACGCCAAGCTCAAGCCGCAAGCGTTACATATTCCAAGCCAAGGTAAACGGCCAGTCCATGCGCGTGACTATTGGTGAAGTTGCAGCGTGGAGAATCGCAGCCGCACAAGATGAAGCCCGTCGCTTGCAAGTCATAATCGACCAAGGTAGCGACCCACGCCAAGTGAAAGCCGATAATGCAGAAGCAAAAGCATCTGCCATACTAGCCAAAGCAGCCGCCAAGGCCGAACTGGAGGCACAGCAAGCCCGCGAATCGGTAACAATAGGCGAAGTGTGGCTGGAATA
>JBDTPU010000287.1:0-4360 GCA_039932535.1 Gallionella sp.
GTGCCGCGCTACACCGTCTATCCGTCCAGCCATTACGTCACGCCGCGCGCCACCGTGTTGTCCGCGCTGGAGACCATCAAGCTCGAACTGGCCGAGCGCATTGCGTTCTATCAGCGCGAGAACAAACTGGTTGAAGCGCAGCGCATCGAGCAGCGCACCCGTCACGACCTGGAGATGCTGGCCGAAATCGGCTTCACCAAGGGCATCGAAAATTATTCGCGACACCTGTCCGGCCGCAAGGCGGGCGAACCGCCGCCAACGCTGATCGATTATCTGCCGCCCAACGCGCTGATGTTCCTGGACGAAAGTCACGTGATGATCCCGCAGGTGGGCGGCATGTACAAGGGCGACCGCGCGCGCAAGGAAAATCTGGTCAACTACGGATTTCGACTGCCTTCCGCGATGGATAATCGCCCGCTGCGTTTCGATGAATTCGAAAAAGTGATGCGGCAGAGCGTGTTCGTTTCCGCCACACCGTCGGTGTACGAGGCCGAGCACACCGGGCAAGTGGTCGAACAACTGGTGCGCCCCACCGGGCTGGTTGATCCGCAGATCGAAGTGCGCCCTGCTACCTCTCAGGTGGACGACCTGATGTCCGAGGTGAACCTGCGCGTAAAATCCGGCGAGCGCGTGCTGGTCACCACGCTGACCAAGCGCATGTCGGAAGACCTCACCGATTATTTTTCCGAGCACGGCATCAAGGTGCGCTACCTGCACTCGGACATCGAAACCGTGGAGCGCGTCGAGATCATCCGCGACCTGCGCCTCGGCATGTTCGACGTGCTGGTCGGTATCAACCTGTTGCGCGAAGGGCTGGATATTCCCGAAGTGTCGCTGGTCGCAATACTGGATGCCGACAAGGAAGGATTTTTGCGCTCCGAGCGTTCGCTGATCCAGACCATCGGCCGCGCCGCGCGCCACATCAACGGCAAAGCAATTTTATATGGCGATAAAATCACCAACTCAATGCGCCGCGCAATAGACGAAACCGAGCGCCGCCGCATCAAACAAGTGGCGTATAACATCGCCCACGGCATTACTCCACAAGGCGTGCAGAAGCGCATCAAGGACATCATCGAAGGCATGTATGAACCGGATGTCGCGCGTACCCAGCTCAAGGCCGCGCAGGAACAGGCGAAATATCTGGCGATGAGCGAGAAGGATGTTTCAAAAGAGATCAAGCGGCTGGAAAAAGAAATGTTGCAAGCCGCGAGGAATCTGGAGTTCGAAAAAGCCACCGAGCTGCGCGACCAGTTGAAGAAGTTGCGCGAGAGCGTGCTGATCTCGCCGTTGTGAAAAGCATTCAGGCATTTGAATTTGTAGGAGCACTAAAAGTAGGCAATCTGCTATCTGCTGAAGCAGATGCAGAATTGGCACCGGGCCATGCCCGCGATTGTCGTTTTGTTCGCGGGCATGGCCCGCTCCTACAGGGTGGTAATCATGCCAGTTAATAAGTCTGGTCATGCTGCCTTGCGCAAAGGCCGCGTATCGGTGTCGAATGGGGTTTACCTGGTCACCGCTACAACGATCGAACGCACAAGGACGTTCGAGAACTTTCACGCCGCTTGCGCAGCCGCTCGCTGTTTCGAAGACAGAGCCGTGCTGGGAGATGCGGCCATGCTCGCTTGGGTGTTAATGCCCGACCATGCACATTGGCTGATCGAATTGAGCGAGCATGATGTGCTCAGCGCGGTGGTCAACCGCATAAAATCCGCCAGCGCGCGTCATGCGAACCGGGCACTGGATAGAAAAGGGACTCTGTGGTCAGCGGCGTTTCACGACCATGCATTACGCGCAGAAGATGATTTGCCGGACACTGCGCGCTATGTGGTGGCTAATCCTCTTCGGGCCGGACTGGTAAAAAGTCTAGGTGATTACCCGTTCTGGAATGCGATTTGGATTTGAGATCGGGTTTGTAGGAGCGGGTCATGCCCGCGATTGTTTTTTGTTCGCGGGCATGACCCGCTCCTACAATGGTCCCGAATACTCATGGCCCGGTGCCAATTCTGCATCTGTTTCAGCAGATAGTAGATTGCCTACTTTTAGTGCTCCTACACAACCGCGATATGACCCTGACCCGCGCCTTTTGCGGCCTGTGTAATCCAGCTATTGCATTTGCTCCCCATATTGAGTAAAAATACTCAACTAATTGAGTAAATTGTAAAGGGTGCCATGACCTATATCCGCCATCAATCTGACCAACTCGCCAAGCGACTGGCCGAGCCGCGCCGTTTCATACAGGTAGTGGCCGGGCCGCGCCAAGTCGGAAAAACCACGTTCGTCCGGCAGGTGGTGGATGGTTCCGGACTGCCGGCGCGCTTTGCCAGCGCGGATGAACCCACCTTGCGCGGACATGATTGGATCGAGCAGCAATGGGAAGCCGCGCGGTTTGCCGCACAGGACGCGGGAAAACGCGGCGCAGTGCTGGTGCTCGACGAGATCCAGAAGATCTCCGGATGGTCCGAAACAGTCAAACGCCTGTGGGACGAAGACACGCGCATTAAGCGCCCGTTGAAAGTGCTGCTGCTCGGCTCTGCCCCGCTGCTGATTGCGCGTGGCCTCACCGAAAGTTTGGCCGGGCGCTTTGAGGTATTGCATCTGCCTCATTGGTCATACGCGGAAATGCAATCCGCATTCGGCTGGTCGATCGAGCAATACCTCTTCTATGGCGGTTATCCCGGCTCCGCACCCTTGATACGGGAGCCTGATCGCTGGGCACGCTACATCATTGATTCGCTGATCGAGACAACCCTCTCGCGCGACGTACTGCTGCTGACGCGTGTCGACAAGCCCGCGATACTGCGGCGCATGTTCCAGCTCGGGTGCAGCTATTCCGGCCAAATACTCTCCTACACCAAAATGTTGGGGCAATTGCAGGATGCGGGAAACTCCACGACGCTGGCGCATTACCTCGACCTGCTCGCGGGTGCCGGTATGGTGACGGGCCTGCAAAAATTCGCCGGTGCAGCCGTGCGCAGCCGGGGTTCCAGTCCGAAGTTGCAAGTGCTGAACACGGCACTGATCACCGCCCAAGCGGGAATATCATTAAAGGAAGCGCGCGCAGATCGGGAATTCTGGGGCCGCCTGACCGAGTCGGCTGTGGGCGCACATCTGGCGAACGCTGCCGCTGCCGGCGTATGTGAACTGTTCTATTGGCGCGACCGGAACAAGGAGGTGGACTTCGTGGTACGCGCCGGGCGTACGGTGACTGCGATCGAGGTCAAGAGCGGCCGCTCGCGCGATGCGCTGGCCGGACTCAGCGCATTCGCAGAGGCGTTCAAACCCAAACACAAATTATTGGTTGGGGGCGATGGAATCGCACTGGAAGATTTTCTCGCCAGGCCAGTAGAGCAATGGGCAAAGGCGTGAGCGGCAGGAGTGCAGCCAGAAATTATCCCGGCCAATACTTCGTGCGACCTGCCCGTCATTCCCGCGAAAGCGGGAATCCGGCTTAATATAACACTGTAAATTGTAGGAGCGGGCCATGCCCGCGATCAATCAATGGTTCGCGGGCATGGCTCGCTCCTACACAACCACAATAGGGAAATACAATCTAGTGCTCTATTTAAGGTCACAAATTGTGACCTTTGAGATTTACCATAAATCCTACGCAACAAAACAGCGTTCCCTTGATGATTGGGTAGAATGCAGCAAAGGGGGAGGAAATGGCTGCCAAAAAGCAGATTGTGTCCGTCGTGCAGATCGAATCGAGGATGTTTATTATCCGTGAGCAGAAGGTCATGTTGGATGCTGATCTGGCGGAACTCTATGGAGTGGAAACAAGGACACTGAATCAGGCCGTCAAGCGTAATGCTGGGCGTTTCCCAGAAGATTTCATGTTCCAGCTTACGGCAGCCGAGAAAGCCGAGGTGGTCACAAATTGTGATCACCTCGCCAAGCTAAAGTATTCGCCATCTTTACCCTACGCCTTCACCGAACACGGCGCGCTGATGCTGGGCAATGTATTGAAGTCCGAGCGTGCGGTGGAAGTCAGCCTGCATGTCGTGCGCGCCTTCGTGCACTTGCGCGAGATGATCGTCGGCCACAAAGAACTGGCGCAAAAACTCAACCAACTGGAACGCAAGGTCGGCGCGCATGACAAGGCGATTGCCGAGATCATCAATGCAATACGCCAGCTCATGTCTCCGCCAGAGCCCGGTAAAAAACGTCCCATCGGTTTTGCGGCGTGGAAGGAAAAATAACCACTTTCCTTTTTTCTCTATCCCCTTGCCCCTTGTCCCTTGCCCATTGATATATGCCGTGCTTCTTTGTTTCGTAGAAGCGGGGAATAACCGCGGAACGTGCGTAGATTTTGTAGGAGCGGGCCGTGCCCGCGATCATTTGATTGATCGCGGGCACG